>NZ_JAUOQU010000040.1:0-38672 GCF_030547195.1 Shewanella sp. 6_MG-2023
TAGTGGTGGGCGGGTATAACGGGCGGTGGTATTAAGGCTGTTGTGACCGAGCAAAGTTTGCACTGAGCGCAAATCTAACCCTTGCTCTAACAGATGAGTGGCGTAGCTGTGGCGCAGATTATGTGGGCTGTTGGACTTATGAATATTACACTCACGAATAACCCGCTTGAGGGCTTTTTCCTTCTGATTTTAAAGTAAGTCCCGCCTTTATCGATCTTTGAGTCTGGCTGGCCATCTTTACCAGAAAAATCAGCCGTGGGTGGCGATGAGTTTGCCAGTAATATCGCAGCGCTAACAAGGTCCGTTTGGGCAAGGGCACCAACCTGTTAATCACATGGATGTGATGTATGTCATTTTTGCTGGAGCAAAAAATGACCTTTTCCACCTTTGGCGTTACGAATGAGTACCTGCATCATCTGTGAATCGATATCGCCAACCTGCAGTGAAATGGCCTCACCGAGGCGCAATCCCATACTGTATAAGGTGAGAAAGCACACTTGATATCGCAGCTTATGAGTAAGGCTAATAACGATAGTGACTTCAGCAGGGGTAAGAATATCAGGCAGTCTTTGGACTTGTGGTGGCTTAACAATATTAAGCCACTCCCAGTGTTGATTAAGCACATGTCGATAGACCTATTTACAAGTGTTTGTGCAACCCATTACGGTCAAGTTTCACGGTGCTCCACGAATGTGAATCAATCAAACTGGAAAAATAGCGCTTTAGGTCATTAGTTGAAAGGTTATCAGGACATGCATCGAAATCAGCACTAATGCGCCTGACAGCGCAGCTTTGTTCAACAAGAGCATTAATGATAAATCACAATCAATACGAATTATCGTACAGCTCATAATCTGCATATTAGTTCAGAACTGTAATCTCATTACATTATCTATTGGTAATACCTGCGCAAAAAATTGGTAATAACACCTTGCGAGTTTGAAATACAGCTGAGTCACTGACTAACTTTGTTCTGTTATTTGGTAATGTTGTCATATCCATTGGTAGTGAATATAAAAACCATTCAACAATAACAGGCCTGACTCTCCTGTAAGTTATTGTTCATTATGTCTTTTCTATTGAGAGGGAAATATGTAAAGCCAATGCGTTAATCTTTTTTATGTCGTCGTTACTACCAATTTTGGTTTTTGGTAATGCCTGCGGCGCTTTTTTGGTTGACAATGATGTGTTGTGGTGGTTATATTTTGTTTAACGCAAAGTTACAGGTGTGAACAGGTTGTTAAGTATGTAGCTGTGTTGGGTGGGTTGTGTGTGATTCTGTGCGTAACAATTAATCATTGCTCTTTGATCATATACAACAAAGAGTTCTGCTTCTTTTTACAACGAAATTAGATAATTTTTGGTGTTAATTAGAAGCAAAGTCTTACCTATTTTTATTACGTTTTTCAGGGTTAGTTAAGCTCATGTGTAGGTGCGCCACTATATGCTGCGCATATAGGTATTCTAAGTAAGCTTTGAAAATAGTTAAGCCGAACAATATACGAACATATTCAACAAAGAGATCGTAAATTATAAAGGATTCCAATATCAACACATATAAATCTTACCGACATATTCAAAAGAAAATGTGTGACGTTTTCGCTTTGCTAGTTTTTGCTTTAGCTGTTTTTAGCGCATCACTCAATGCTCAGGAAATTGAGGAGAATACGCTTATTCCTAAGTCACACACTAGCCTTGCTGAAGGTGTTTTACTGGGGGATTTGTCAAAACTCGATCCGCTTAAAAAACCAGGTGAAAATTTTGACTTACTCGATTGGTCGTTAACGTTGCCAACCGATCTCAACAAAGATAAAAAAGCTGATACCGTCTATGAGAAATCATTAGATAAAGGCTTTGACTTAAAGCCATTTTTTTATACAGCAGATGATGGTGGCTTGGTATTCGCTTGCCCAAACGTAGGTGCCAAGACCTCAAAAAATACAAAATATGCGAGAACCGAACTACGCGAAATGCTACGTAGAGGTAATAGCAGAATAAAAACTGGTGGCCTGACTAAGAATAACTGGGTTTTCAGCAATGCGCATGGTTCGGCGAAAGCTAAGACTGGGGGTGTCGAAGGCAGTTTGGAAGGGACTTTGGCAATAAACCGAGTATCTACCACAGGTGATATAAAAAAGGTTGGACGCGTGGTCATCGGGCAAATTCACGCGACGGATGACGAACCTATTCGTTTATATTACCGAAAATTACCAGCCAACTCGAAAGGGGCTATTTATTTTGCCCATGAAATAAATGATGGTGATGATATTTGGATAAATATGATTGGCTCACGTTCACATACTTTGTCAGACCCTGATGACGGAATCGCCTTAAACGAAAAATTCTCTTATAAAATTTCCGTCGAAGATGAAGTGTTGTTCGTCACTATAATCAGGGAAGGTAAGCCTAATATTACTAAGTACTACGATATGAAAGATAGTGGTTATAGTGCTAGTAACCAGTATATGTACTTTAAAGCGGGTGTTTATAATCAAAACAATGACGGCGCTGATGGTGATTATGTGCAAGCCACTTTCTATCATATCCATAACATGCATAAAGGGTATAAATTTTAGCGCAGTTAACACATCAATTTAAAATTAGTAACTTGTAACTCGTAACTACAATTATTGGTTATATTTTTTTAAATTAATAGGTTAAAGCTTTTGTTTGGGGTTCGTCTGTTGAAGTTAATATATCTATAATTTAAATATAAGAATTTAATGGCAGTCATCTGCTTGCAATAATAAATATAAGAATTTAATGGCAGTAACCTGCTTGCAATAATAAATATAAGAATTTAATGGCAGTAACCTGCTAGCAATAAAAACATATACCAATATATGGCATTAACATGCTTATTAAAATACTAAGGGGAAGTACGGTATGTCGACGAAAATAAGTAAAAAAACAAAACCCATCCTTAAAATAGGGAAGTTCAAGCTTTCACCTATAGCAAAATGGATGAAGCTTGCTGCATTTACTTCTGTAACCAGTTCTTTTGCATTTTCGGCAATAGCACAAGAAGCAGAAACTGAAAATCTAGATAAAGTTGATAATGATATAGAAGTTGTTGTAGTTACTGGTACACGTAGAACAATTCAAGACCAAATTGCAATAAAGCGTGAATCTACCACGGTTGTTGACGGTTTATCTGCTTCAGATATTGGTGATTTACCTGCACTTTCAATTGGTGAGGCGCTAGAATCATTAACGGGTGCATCATCTCACCGTGAAAATGGTGGTGCTACTGAAATCAGTATTCGTGGTTTAGGCCCATTCTTAAGTGCCACTAACATCAATGGCCGTGAAGCGACCAATGGTAGTGGTGACCGTTCAGTTAACTTTTCTCAGTTCCCATCAGAGCTGATGCAGAAAGTAGCTATTTATAAAACACAAGACGCTTCCATGATTGAAGGTGGGGTTGCCGGTGTTATTACCCTGGAGACACTTAAGCCTTTAGATTTTGGTAAGCAACGTTTTCAGGCTGAAGTAAAAGCTAACTACAACCCAGACCAAGCAAACGTTGACAATTCACTTCAAGATGATTTGGGCTACCGTGGAACACTAAGTTATGTTGATCAATTTGAGTTTGATAACGGCCAAGCATTTGGTTTGAGTGTAGGTTTTCAACGTCAAGATATTAGCCAGCCAGAAGCTGAATATAGAAGCTCAAGCCCAACGGGTTCATCTTTGTGGGCATGTTTGAATGATCCAACCGATACTACTACTGGCTTCTTCCGTAGTACAGGTGGAGATTGTGAGGACGATATTTATCCAAGCAGTGACCCGCGAAATAATGATAACGCGGGTTATAATAATAAAATTGATCCAGAAACAGGTCTTGCAGTCGATGATGGCAGGGAATACGCATGGACTGGCTCAAGCCGAAGCTTCCGTCAAAATGAAACATCTGATGAAAGAGACGCTTTATTCTTTGCTCTACAATACCAACCCTCAAATAAATGGGATATCAATTTTGATGCGCAAATTTCAGATCGTACCCAAGCAGAAGCGCGTCATGATTTAATCTTCTTACAAAAGCGCGTTACACCGGGTGTAACGGGAGAAAGCCTTGTTGTAAATGATGTTGGTGGTATTTTGCAATGGGCGGGTGAAGACCGTATAGAATCTTCGGGTGAGCAGTTTTCACGTGAAGAAAACTATCGTGGTTACGGGTTAAACGTCGAACATTTTTTCTCTGATGACCTAAAGATTAGTGTTGACCTTGGCTACTCTAAAACCAGCCGTGAAGAGCTACAAATTAGTAACCGAGCAAGAACTAGCTCGACTGGTAACGCATTTTCTTGGGCCTTAGGTGACGAAATTCCGCATTTCACCTTAACAGATTTTGATGTGACTGATATCTCTAACTTTACGAGTAATCTTCGTAGCCGCCTAGACAGAGAAAATGTTCGTGACAACGAGATTATGGGTGCACGCGTTGATATTGATTATATTTTAGACGGTGATGTTTTTAGTAGCGTTCAAGCTGGTGTTCGCGTTTCTGAGCTAACGTTTGTTCAATATGGCGGCAGCACTAACGGTAATGGCTCTAGAGACGAATATGAATTAGATGAATCAGTAACATCGGCCATCGATGTACTTGAAGGTTGTCAAATAGCCTTCCCTGAAACTGATTTTTTATCCAGTGTTTCTGACGGTAATATTATCACCAATGTTGACAGTTCAGGCAATGTGATAGAAAGCGGTACAGGCGCCTCGTGGGCAACTTATAACAACGAGTGTTTTGCTCAAGCAAATATAGCATCTTTAGGCGGCGAATTTGCCTACCCAGAGGTTGAATACGAGAATACGGGTACTATTGACGTAACAGAACAAACTACCTCTGCTTACGCAATGCTTAACTACGACACTGAAATGTTTGATAAATTTATTCGTGGTAACTTTGGTGTTCGTGTCGTGAAAACTGACGTTACTTCTATTGGTTTTAGAGACACTTTTGACACTGTCACTGATCCGGCGACAGGTGAGGTAGCACTAAAAGCAAACGGTAATATTAAACAGATTGAAGCTGGCGGTGATTACACTGAAGTATTACCAAGTTTTAACTTAGTTGTTGATTATGATGACGATATACTCATCAGAGCTGGTATTTACCGAGGTATGTCACGTGCAGATCCTTCTGATCTAAGTTATAACCGTGAATTCCTAACCGATAACTCAGATGATCCTACATCAGTTGAAGACTTGTTAGTGGGGGCTCAAGGGGCAGGTAATCCTGAACTTAAACCATTAATGTCATGGAACTATGATGCGGCTGTTGAATGGTACCCAAGCGATGACTCTATGGTAGCGTTAGGTGTTTACTACAAGCAATTCAATGGCGGTTTCCAACAGCAAACACAATTAGAGACGTTTATCGTTGACGGTGTGGAAGTTGCTTTACCTATTACTAATTCAGTCACTACTGACGAAGATAGTGACCTTTATGGTTTCGAAGCGTCATTTTCGTATCGTTGGGATTTAGGTATTGGTGTGAAGCTTGGCTATAACTGGGCAGATACAAACTATGAGTTTGAAGATAGTAACTACGGTAATACCTTTACGACTGATTTAGATGGCGTTGTTGTTCAGGATAAAGTAGGTATTGTTCCTCCAGCCTCAGTACCAGGATTTTCTGAGCATGTATTCAATGGCCAGATTTACTATCAAATAGGCGATTTTGATACTGCGCTTATCTACAAGTATCGTAGCGAATACTTCCAACCATACACTTCTAACGGCACAAGACTGCGTTATGTTGATGAGGCAGGTACTTGGGAAGCTCGTGCTGCATACAAAATCAATAAACACGTTCGTGTTAAAGTTTCAGCAATTAACTTGTTCAGTGAGCCTCGCAGTGATGACTTCTATACCCAAGGTAACTTGGGTCAAGTAAGTGATTACGGTCCTCGCCTGTTCGCAGGTGTCAGCTTTAAGTACTAGCCAAGTCTAGTACTTAAATAAAACAAGCTAAATTTGGAAAAAGAATCTTTTTGGAGTCATAAAAATGAATAATAAATCACTTATACCGCTCATCATTGCGACAGGCCTATTAGGTTGTGGCGGTGATGACGGTGCTGAAATAGATGGTAATACTCGCGGGAGCATAGAAATAATCGGAAGCGAATTTATCGCTGGTGCGACTCTTTCAGCAACGGTTACTGATGCTGACGGAATTATAGCTGATACACTGACTTACGCATGGTCAACAGGTGCTATTGGTACATCCATCACCATTACTGAAGCTGATGAGGGTTCAGTCATTTCTGTTTCTGCTAATTATACTGATGAGGCAGGTTTTACCGAAGGTGTTGGGGCATCTACACCTGCTATCAACCCAACCTTAAATGTTTCTGCTAGCATTATTAAGGGCCCTATTGATGGTGCAACTTGTGACATATTTGAAGTTGATGATAGTGGTGCTGCGGTTCTTCCTGCACAAGCTGCTGCAACCTCTGATGTTTCAGGTGGTGTTACATTTAGCGACGTACACTTCGAAGGTACAGGTTTAATTACATGTACTGGCGGTACTTATGCAGATGAATCAACAGGTTTAACCTTAGATGCTCCTCAACTAAGATCTGTAGTGAATGTAGTTGAAAATATTGTTGAGACTGATGAAAACGATGAGGAAATATTACTACCGCCACCTACCTATGTTGTTTCTCCTTTAACCGAAATGGCTGTTCAAAACGCGGGTAGTGATTTAAACCAGTTTGCTGACGAAGCTGAAATAATTAATGCTCGTTTTGGTATTCGTTTTGATACAACAGAAGTGCTTCCTACTTTAGTTGGTACTGTTGAACTTGGTGCTGATGGTGCTGAAGATGCTGATAGATATGGTTCTGTGCTAGCGCTACTATCACAAGTTGATGCAGACAACGCAGACGCAGATTTATCTACCGTTATGCAAGATCTTGCTAGTGACGTCGCTGATGGTTCTTTTTCTGAAGAGTCTTTAGTTACACTTGAGACAGCACAAATTAATTTGCAAACGACTTCACAGGTTGCCAGCTATGTTGATGAGGCGTTACTTGACGCCATTGGCGCGTCTGTGGGGTATAACAATGACCCTGTTGCTGCAATCATCGAAGGAGAATTGGGTGGTACTGTTCAACATACTGCTACGGTTCCATTAACTGGTTCATTAACCATTATTGATCCAAACTTTGAAGAAGATGCTTTTGTTGCGCAAACTGATGTAGCACTTGATTATGGTACATTTAGTATCAGCGCTAATGGTAGCTGGTCGTACACAGTTAATACTGCAAACGAAACTCTGGCTAGCCTTGAGTTAGGTAATTCTGTGAATGATTCAATCACTATCGTTTCTATTGATGGTACCACTGCTGAAATTAATATTCGTGTTGCTTCGCTTACTCAGGTTGTAAAAATAAGCGATACAGGCGGCGATACGGGTGAGATTAGATTTACCGTTGATAACCTTCGTCAAGGTAAGCTGAGTGCATCTTTATCTAAAGAGGTTGCTCTTGGTAGTGATGGAAATATTAAAGATGCTTATATTACGCTTTATGGTTCTTCTGGTAGTTCTAGTGAATCGTTAATAGATTTACGTATTCAAGGCGAGCAATCTACACTTAACGAAGACGGTTCTGAAACTACAATAGACCCTCGTTTCTTTGTTCGAAATACTGACAGTGACGCTTACCCTGGAAATTTAATCACTGCACCATTTGTTGAAGAGCAGTTTTATGATGTAGAGATTACATGGGACTTAGATGCAACAGAACAAATTACCGTGACTATTGATGGTGAAGTAATTGGTGGCGGTTCTTTCTCTACTGCAGCGGTTGTTGACTCTGATTATACAGGCTTAGATCAGTGGTTCGCTGATGGTGTGAAAGCTATCCAATTTAGATTCGGTGATAATGATAGAACGATTCCTTTTGGTTCTTTTTATGTTGATAATATTGAGGTATTTTCTGATACAGCTGGCACAACAAGTATATTTTCAGATGACTTTGAAGGTTATGATGCAGGCGAAACTTTAGATGGTACAGACAGCAAGTATGGCTTAGCTATTTACTCAGAAGTTATCGTATTTGATGCAGGCGATGGCACAGTAGAACCTACGCCAGCAGTATTTTTTGATTTAACTGGAAGAATTGCAAGTAATGAGGCAACGGCAACAGGTGCTGTAAGTGTACTTGACCCAGATGTTGGCGAAGATTCTATTGTTCAGACAACCTTAATGGGTGCATACGGTACATTATCAATATTAGATGATGGCTCATGGACCTATACCCTCGATACCACTGACGCCACGATTGCTGCACTTGTTGTGGGAGAAAGTGAATTAGATACCTTTACGATTGAATCTTTTGATGGTACTACTGCTGAATTAGTAATCACAATCACTGGTACAGTTGTTGTTGCTACTGGAGATAATAATGTCGCTAGAATGGCTGATACCTCAACAGACGCTGATGCTGAATTACGTTTAACAACAGACCCACTTGCTGAAGGCTCTATTTCTACAACCCTTAAGTTACAAGCCATTGCTGGCTTTACCGCTACAGATGGTGTTTCTGAAGATAATACTGCTTATATTAGTGTTTACGGAGGCTCCGCTTCTTCAGGTAACTTAACGGGCGAAATTGTCTTTACTAATGATGGTACTGTTAAATACCGTGATGCAAATAAAGATCAGCAAATCATTGATGGCTTAACGTATACAGATGATATTGATATTGATGTAGTGCTTGAATGGACTGCAACAGGTTATTCTGTGTCAATTGATGGTGGCACAACGTTCTACGGCCCTTATGTTGCCATTAATACGGGCAGTGCAACACAAACCTATCAAATTCGTATTGGTAGCTCTTCGAAAGAGTCAGCAAAAGAATTATTAGCTGATGACATCGTCATTGCTGATGATACAGGTTCGGCAGTTCTGTCTGAAGACTTCGAGATATTTGCTGAAGGTGAAGATTTAAGCACGACTTATTCAAGCTCTGCTGAAGCAACCGTTATGACCATAGCGGGAACTAGTGTAAATAAAGTTGCCAGAATGGCTGATACAACAACAGACGCTGATGCTGAATTACGCTTAACAACGGACCCACTTGCTGAAGGCTCTATTTCTACAACCCTTAAGTTACAAGCCATTGCTGGCTTTACTGCTACAGATGGTGTTTCTGAAGATAATACTGCTTATATTAGTGTTTACGGAGGCTCTGCTTCTTCAGGTAACTTAACGGGCGAAATTGTCTTAAGTAATGATGGCAGCGTTAAATACCGTGATGCAAATAAAGATCAGCAAATCATTGATGGCTTAACGTATACAGATGATACTGATATTAATGTAGTGCTTGAATGGACTGCGACAGGTTATTCTGTGTCAATTGATGGTGGCACAACGTTCTACGGCCCTTATGTTGCCATTAATACGGGCAGTGCAACAGAAACCTATCAAATTCGTATTGGTAGCTCTTCGAAAGAGTCAGCAAAAGAGTTATTAGCTGATGACATCGTGATTGATGATGCAACAGATACGGCGGTTCTATCTGAGGACTTCGAAAGTTATGCTGTGGGTGACGATCTAAGTACGACTTACTCTGGTTCTGCCGAAGCAACAGTGCAATAAGGCTAATCAACTTGCAGTTGTAAATTAATGTTTTAAACAATGTGTTAAAAATGCCGCTTATTGATAGCGGCATTTTTTGTTCTTATTGTGTAGACCAAAGTATGCTATTTGAATGCGACTTTCGCTCTTTTAAAGGGTTAGTTGTATCCAACATTTAGCTTAGAGCTAATTTTATTGGGTTATTTTGTTAAACTCGATAAGTTGGCAGTATCAACTGATCAAATGAACCGCTTTCTATCTCATCAATTTTAAACTTATCTGGTTAGCCGAAACTTTTCTAAAACGCTAGGCTAGTTTAACTATGCTATGTTTATTGGTGCTGTGGTTGCGGCTTTCAGCAGTCTTTGTCGTTATATAGTCATTAGCCTTTAGTAACTAAAAAGTTAAGAGTGGGTAGGGCGTTCAGGCTTCCAATCTAGTTGAAAATGGCTTTAATGATTTCTTTAAAGTGTATGTTTGTAATTATGTCGGGGTAGCGTTATGCGTTGGCGTGGAAAGCGTAAAAGTAGCAATGTAGAAGATCGTCGTAATACGCAAGTCTCAGGTGCTAGTGGCTTTGGCCGAGGTAGCGGGGGCATTTTACGACTGCTACCGATGATATTTAAGGTGCTTGGGTTTAAAGGAACCGCGATACTGATTGTGGGTGTGGGCGCTTACGGATTATTTACCGGCAACCTAGGTAATATGTTAGGTGGACTTGGGCTACAACAAGAAACCTCTACAGGTGTTTCTACTATGCCTTTAACTGAAACCGCAGCAGAAAGAGAGCAGGTTGATTTTGTAGCGGTTATTCTTGCGGACACGGAAGAAACCTGGACTGGTTTATTTCAGCAGCGGGGCATAACCTATCAAGAACCCAGCTTGGTGTTGTTTCGTGATGCAGTAAAATCAGCTTGTGGTATGGCACAGTCTGCTATGGGGCCATTTTATTGTCCTGCAGACCAACAAGTTTACATTGACCTGAGTTTTTTTGAGCAATTAAAAAATCAGTTCAAAGCGCCTGGAGATTTTGCCCAAGCTTACGTTATTGCCCATGAAGTGGGTCATCACATTCAAACTCTGCTGGGGATATCCAGTGAAGTTCATGCCGCTCGCAGTAAGTTAAGCGCAGTTGAGGGCAATAAGCTGTCGGTTAAGCAGGAATTGCAGGCGGACTGCTTTGCTGGTGTTTGGGCAAATCATGCCAATAATAGCCGTCAGTTACTTGAAACGGGTGATATTGAAGAGGGCTTAACTGCAGCAAGCGCTATCGGTGATGATACCTTACAAAAACAATCACAAGGCCATGTCAGCCCTGACTCTTTTACCCATGGCAGCTCGGCACAAAGAGTGAAATGGTTTCAAGTCGGTTTTGCCAGCGGCAATATGGAAAGTTGTGATACCTTTAAAGGCAGTTAGAGAAAAGAATGTCGAGTATTATTAAGCGAGTGAGAGTTTAATTGAAATAAAAAAGCCGTTGATATTCAACGGCTTATTAGTGCCTAGCTTATAAAGCGTTTAACTTATAAGCTAACGATAAGTTAATGTCGAATTACTTCTCTAGTTTAGTGAAGTAGTCGAAGATAACAGGTACGTCATTTTGACCAAGGCCAGCATCAACACCTGCTTGAAGTGCTTTAGACGTTCCTTCAGCGATTGGTGACTCAGTACCTAAGTCAGAAACCATTTGTAAAAAGTAACCAAGGTCTTTGTTTGCATTGGCAACCGAGAAACCTAACTTCTCTTCGCCATCGACAGCATAGAACTTAGTGAACTGCATGAATGGTGAGTTAGAAGGGCCAGCAGACATAATGTCGAATAATTGCTGACCGTCAACACCTGCCGCTTTTGCAACTGCAAACGCTTGAGACATCGCTGTAACAGTAGTCATACCAATGAAGTTATTGATTAACTTAGTTGTGTGACCTGCACCTAATTTACCTAGGTGGAATACGTTTTCACCTTGCTCTTCTAAAACAGGTTTAACTTTGTTGAATGTGTCGATGTCACCAGCAGCCATGATGTTTAGAAGACCATCTTTAGCGTGAGCAGGAGTACGTCCAAGAGGCGCATCGATCATGCCACAGCCTTTTTCGGCAAGCGCTGCACCAATTTTGATAGTAGAAGCAGGGATAGAAGTTCCGAAGTCTACTAATGTAGTACCTTCTTTCATTCCGGCTAGAACACCATCTTCACCGTATACAATTTTTTCAACAACTGCAGAAGTTGTTAGACAGAATTGAACGATATCAGAAGCCGCTGCTAATTCTTTACCAGAAGTGAATTGGGTAGCATTGCCACGAGCAAGAACTGCATCAACTGCATCTTGGTTAAGATCCATAACGTTAACTTGGTAACCACGTGTTTGTAGGTTTTCAACCATGTTGCCGCCCATAAGGCCAAGACCGATGAATCCGATGACTGGTTTTGTCATTTCTAACTCCTAAATATATTGATATATGCTTATCTGAATTGAAAGTTGCTCACCTTAATATGAAGGTGGGCAATGTTATTTATATAAAAAGTGCTCTAGAGCTCAGGCTAGTTAACTTATTAGCTCTATTTAAGAATTAACTCTTTATCTATTAATCGTGTCGTGTTTCTTAACATTAGATGTCGTTTACAAGGCTTTTTATCGCCCAATGCTCACTTACCAATTTGTATTACAATATGGTAGGTATAGTCGTTACCTTTGTCAACCAAACACTATTTGTTCTCTTGCAAAAGTGTGACTAAAAAAGGGTTGGCTGTTATTTTGAGCAAAAACACTCGAAAATGAATTTTTGTGTAACCTAAATCTCATTAATGTTTTTATTCAACTACTTGCTCTGTTCTGCTTGTGTATTGAACGTGTCATTACTGAACAGTTAAGTGCTAAATATATTTCGGTATAAGACTGAAAGTCTATAAAGCAGAGCTTTTAGTCTTAATCGGAATATTGATTAATCTACATTTTGTATTATCTATGTGACCTTTAATTTGTCTTTTATGAGAAAAGAGCCTATCAATTGATAGGCTCTACATTACCATGTTCTCATTAGAACTTAGCGCGAACACCGACAGTGTAGCGACGATCCGCTTCACTGTATTTCCACACTGAATCCAGTTCAGTGGTGTATTCAATTGGTTCGCCTGTGAGGTTTACCACATTGCCTACAATGGTGAAGTTATCATTGATATCCCAACTTGCTGAGAAATCAAGTTGACCACGTGCTTCACGGTAGTTATTACCAACAGTTGCATCATAATTATCAGAGGTAGGATCATTTTGGTTAAAGACGTTATAACCTAATGCGCCGACAGTTTGAACACGTTTTTCTGCTTGTGAGTATAAGTAACGGTCACGCCAGTTGTACGCTAAACGGAATTGCAATCCCTCATTTTCCCAGTAAATTTGTCCATTCGCGGTGTTTTCCGAAATGTTCAATAATGGGTTACCATCAGGTTGTTCACTATCTGCATAGGTGTAGTTGGCATTGACACCGAAGCCAGACCATAAGCCTGGTAATGAGGTAAATTGTTGTTGGTAACCTAGTTCAATACCTTGAACACTACCACTACCACCGTTAACATCAGTGTCGACCACAATACCTGTTTGGCCTGCAGCTTTTTGAGCATCAACATAAGCTAAGCCTTGATCTTCTGTAGCAAAGTTGACATCACCTTGGCTTTGACCTGCTGTATCAAGTAAACAAATGTTGCCCCATTCAGTGGTATTTTGTCCTGAAACCGTATTGGCATCAGCTAAACAGCTACTGTCGGTTTGAGTAAATGAGTTAACATCTTTGTAGAATAATGCTGCTGAAACGATACCGCCGTTACCAAAGTAATGTTCTACTGAAAGATCATATTGTGTAACACGGTAAGGCTCTAACTCGTATGAACCTTGAGTACCGGTCACTAAAGAGTTATCAATAGTTAACGAAGGGCTTAGTTCATCAAAGTCAGCACGGCGCATCACTTTTGCCGCTGCGAAACGTAATAAAGTTTCTTCAGTTAGGGTATATGTGACGTTTAAACTCGGTAAGAAATCTGAGTAATCATTTTTACCGGTATCAAGCACTTTATTACCGTTGGCATCGACTGATGCAACCACGCTTGATTCTAAGTCAGTTTGAATATAACGTCCGCCGACAACAGCGGTTAAATCATCAAAGTCTAAGTGAACTTGTGCGTATATAGCGCTGGTTGTTTCATTAATCTCTTTATAGGCACTTGAATCTTCGACCATATTATCGGCTAAAGTACCGTTCATTGCATATGATGTATCTTGCAACATCTGTTGAACTAACGCATAAGTTTGTTCGGTATTTTGCAATTGGTCAGCGTCATATACATTATATGTCAACATATCATTTTGACCGGCAATGCCTGTTTGGTCGAATGAGTTACTCATGTTAACCACATTCATGCTGTCGCTAAGCAGTGGGTTGTCAATCCAAATAGGGCTATATAAACCATCAGCGTTGGTGGCTTTTTTATATGAGTCCTTAAGGGTAGTGCCATTAGGTTTTAGGTCAAAACGGTTAGCAGAGTAATCTCTGTCAGTAAAGCGTACACCTGCTTTAACAGCTGAAACCCAATCGACACCAACATCAGAAATCTTAAAATCAAATCGAAGTGCTTGTTCTTCATTCTCAGTTTCTAAGGTTTTATGGAAAAACTCACGGAAAACTAAGTTATCAGGATTGGTTAGCATGCCATTATCAGCATAGGTGTAACCTGGGATACCACTGCCACTAAATGAACTACTCGTGCTGGTATGAGTGACTAGGTCAAGGGTTGGATCTGTACGTTCGATTGGACGTAAATTAAATTCATTGGCGGTTTGTTTTTCTTTTGACTTTGATAATGAATATTCGGCTGAAAGTTCAATATTATCAGACAGAAACCACTCACCTCCAATGGCATGTGAGGTTGAGTCTGATGTGGTAAAGTCACTCCATGTTTTAGGAATAACCAACACGCCATCTAGATCGTAATTGTGTAGTTGGCCATTGCTGTCATAGTAAGAGTCATCTCTAGCAACAGTACTACCACCCACATCAAGAATTGAATATGCTGATTGACCACCGTCTAACTTGGTGCCGTTTAAATCAAGGTAAATATTGGCGTTGGCACTTTCTGGTTCCCACTGTAGTGAGATACCCACAGCTGTACGTTCACGTTCTTCTGTTTTTTGTTCTGCCGTTGTTTGGGTTCTACGCAGGTATTTACCATTTGGTCCGCCAGAATCATCGACTGTGCCATCACCATTGATATCAATATTGTCTAGTAAATCAACTTTATTGAAGTACTCATCACGGCGTAATTCACGGTCTAAGTAAGATAAGTTAGCAGAAGCACCAAACGTACCGGCACTGCCTAAATCCCAATTATTACCCAGTCCCAATGTGAAGTTAGGAGCAATATTTTCTGTTTTATCTGCATATTCACCATCAAGAGTAATAGCCACTAATGGCTCACTCAGTTCGAGTGGGCGAACCGTTTGCATATTAACTGTGCCGCCTAACGCACCTTCAATCATGTCAGGTGTTGGCGACTTAATGACTTCAACTGTTTTTAAGAAGCTTGAAGGGAAGTCGGATAAATTAATACCGCCACGACCAGGGCCTGCTGTAGAACGGCCGTTTAGTAAAATAAGGTTTTCTGATACGCCACGAATGGTAACTGATTCACCCACACCAAAATCTGTTGCTATTGAAACACCCGTGATACGTTGTAGCGCTTCTGCAATATTGTTATCAGGTAACTTACCAATATCTTCAGCGACAATCGCATCAACAATTCTATCATCGGTACGTTTTAGTAGATTAGCTGCTTTTAAACTACCAAATATGCCACGAACGGCAATGACTTCAATTTCGTTTGTGTCGCTAGCGTCTGCATTTGTCTGGGCTTCAGGCTCTGCTGCCATTGCCGACATTGATAACATTGCCGTTAATGTTGCGCCAAAAATACTAATATTATTTGCTTTGCTTCTAGCCCCAGTAAACATCGAACTTATTTTATTCAGCTTCATATTTCCCCCCAAGAAATCATTAATTTTTGTATGACCAATTGTTGTTCTTTTAATCGGTTGACACATTTATATAACATGTTACCAATAGTCGCAACCATTATTACCAAATTGTTTAATTTTGTTATACCAAAGTATATATTGGTAGCCGTGATTTTTGTAAGTCAGCTGAATAAGGAGTTGTATAAAGGAGCGGTTATAATCAGAATAGCTTAAATTTAAGTGAGTGAAAGTTAGGTAACTCATTGACGGTGAAAGGATACTTCAATATTCTACGGCCTTCATAATTTAATGGATTAAAGACATGATGAAGCCAAAAATTAATTTTCTATTACTGCCGATACTTATTTTAATGATTCTTAGCGGTTGTAGTAGCAATCCTGTGTTACCCCCTGAGCCCATTACCTTGTCTAGCGCTCGATTTGGTCATGCCGCAGTCAATGATGGTCAAAACATTTATGTATTGGCAGGGTCTAACAGCACAGGTTTTCTTTCCGACATTGAAATCATTGAGCCTATATCAGGTAAAAAGCAGGTGTTAGCGAATAAACTCATCCCAAGAAGGTATTTTTCTGCGGTTTGGGATGGGCAAGAGTCAATTTATATTATTGGTGGTGTCAGCTTTGAGGCCCAAAAATTTAGATATGAACACCGCGTAGAAGTGTTTAATACCGTGACCCACCAAGTTAGCTTTGCCAAGCCGTTACCTGCACCAACAAGACGTAATAGTGCGGTTTTATTTAATGGAAATATTTATGTTGTTGGTGGTTCATACCTTAAAAATGGTCAATTCGCACCGAGTGGCTTAGTCGCTGTGTTAAATGGTGAGACACAAGGCTGGGTTAGAGCGGCCAATATGCCAACCACGAAAGAAACTAGAGCAGTGGTTCATGATGGTTATATCTATGTGGTGGGTGGCTATGATAATAAAAACTCATTAACAGCTTTTGAAAAATATGATCCGCAATTAAAAAAGTGGCAATCATTACCCGCTTTACCTGAAGCTATCAGTGCCCATTCAATGTCAGTGGTTAACCAAAAGCTGTTTGTATTTGGGAGTTATGACAATTTGACATTAACTTACGCATACGATTTTGTCAGTGAGCAATGGATGAAGATTGATATTGGTTATCAAGCCAGTAGACATAATGCAGCGACCACACTCGGTGACACCACTTATGTGATTGGCGGCAATACCGACATAAAAGGTCAATATCTGAAAGATATACAAGTCTTTAAATTGTAGTTTTAGCGAATGTAAGCTTATTCAGGCTGTTCACAGCTGAAATCAATCATGCCCCATCAATGGCTACTTTTTAAAGGTTTAGCGGACGGGGCATGTTTGAACTATCTACAATGGTCGACGATTACAGCTGATAACCCGCCTTTTAAAGCTTGATAGTCGCTATTTATAAGCACCATCAGAGTAGGTTAGTTCATAGCTATGTGAGTATATTTCAAGGATATTCCCGAACGGATCTTCCATGTATATCATGCGATATGGTTTTTCACCTGGCTAATAAAAACGTGGTTTTGCCATACGTTTTTTACCACCAGCAGCAACAATTTTTTCTGCAAGCCCTTCAACATCAGGATCTTGTACACAAAAGTGGAACACGCCGGTTTTCCAATATTCAAAGTTATCTTTTGGATTTTGCTGATTTTTAAACTCAAAAATTTCAACTCCAACTCTATCACCAGTGGATAGATGAGCAATGCGAAAGTGTTCCCAACCACTCCCAAATACATCAGTACACATTTCACCAATGGCGGAGTTATCTTCTTTAATTTCAGTGGGCGCCATAATGAGGTACCAACCTAATGTCTCGGTATAAAACTTTACCGCGGCTTCAAGATCGGGCACTGATATACCGATATGGCTAAACGTACGTGGATATGTCATCTGTGTTCCTTATCATATGAGAATTGGCATAGTTTATTACTGCTCAAATATAGCCAAACTATAGAAAGTTGCACTGAAGATACGGCTGAAGTGGTTTATTCGATCAACAGAAATCATTTAGATAAGGTGAACTAGGCTAAGGAATGCGTGTATGGAAGGTTATCGCTCTGGTATATAAATAAAAAGCCAGCATATTGCGGGGCAAAATATGCTGGCTTTATTGTGTTGCAGTGATTATCTAAATTGTGGTTTGTTTATTGATTTAGTTTTCAACTTGATACTTTTCAAACCACCACAGTATATGAGCCACTTTCGACATTCTAAACTGTGGTTTGTTTATTGATTTAGTTTTCAGTTTGATACTTTTCAAACCACCACAGTATATGAGCCACTTTCGAGATTCTAAACTGTGGTTTGTTTATTGATTTAGTTTTCAGTTTGATACTTTTCAAACCACCACAGTATATGGGCCACTTTCGACATCAAATTACTGGGCCTTTTATAAATTCCATGGGGCGCATCAGGAATTCGCACCATAGCAGTATCAATATTGCGTAATTTAAGCGCTTGATAAAACTGCTCAGTTTCAGCAATAGGTGTACGTTGATCTGCTTCACCGGTTAATAGCATTGTTGGGGTGGTGACATTACCCACATAGCTGATGGGTGATAATTTCATGTAATGGGCGCTGTCTTCCCACGGCATTTTCTCGAACCAGTTTTTAATCACAAAAGGGTAGATATCAGTTGTTAATACAAAGCTATACCAATTGATTACCGGTTTTGCGACCACAGCCGCTTTAAATCTGTCAGTGTGCCCCACAATCCACGCTGTCAGTACGCCGCCACCAGAGCCGCCAGTAACAAATAATGCATCTTCATTAATCGCATCTTGTGCGATAACGCCATCAACCACAGACATTAAGTCATCATAATCTTGGCTTGGGTAGTTATTATGGATTGTTTGAGCAAACTCTTTACCGTAACTGTCACTACCGCGGGGGTTAGCGTATACCACTACGTAACCACTTGCCGCCATCAGTTGTACTTCAGCTGAAAAGTGCGGTCCGTAATTGGTGACGGGGCCACCGTGGATTTCTAAAATTAGCGGGTATGTTTTACCGGCTTTTTTACCTGCTTCATAACCCGGCGGGTAAGCGACCCATGCTTGAATATCGCGCTGATCAAATGAAGATTTAACATTGAGCTCTTTAATGGTGGCCAAGGTTTTGTAATTAAGGGCGCTATCGCTAAGGCTGGTTAACTGCTTAGTTTTGCCTTTTTTAGTAATGGCGACATCAGCAGGGCGTTGTGGATTTGAATAGGTAAAGGCAATGGTGCCATCTGCAGCTACATCAAATTGACTACCTGTATATGGGCGGCCAAATGCTAATCCACCAAGGTTTTGTGCCACTACCTTACGTTTGCCGTTAAGGGGTTGATAGGCAACATAGGTTTCGCCATGGTCATGGTAATTAAAGTAAACTGCTTTACTGTTATCAGCCCATTTTATGCTGTTAATTGAACGGTCTAAATTGGTGGTTAATGAATGTTTACCTGAACCATCAATATTCATGATGTATAGCTCAGTATTTTCGTAATTTTTATGGTTTTGATCTGCACCTAAATAAGCAATATATTTACCATTTGGCGATACCATAGGGCTGATATCTGGGCCGACTCTATCGGTTAACTGAGTGACTTTTTTGGTATTGAGATCTAAGCGGTACAGATTATTATCAGTCCATTCTAAGTCACTTTCTGCGCGTTTATTACTGGAGTAGAACAGTTGCTTACCGTCCTGACTCCAGCTTAATTGACCATTATGATCATATTCACCAGAGGTTAATTGACGCGCTGCGCCGCCATCTGCTGACATCACAAAGATGTGACTATTGCCGGGTTTACTAAAGCCTGCGCCATCAAAGCGGTAATACATATCATCAATATAAACTGCAGGTTTTGCCCATTCAGCACCTTTAGGCATGCCCGGTAATGACACTACTGATTTTGGTTTGCTAGCGACAAAACGCGTAAAAGCCAACTGTTTGCCATTGGGTGACCAAGACAAGTTAGCGGGCGAATCAGCAAAGTGGCTGATTTGTGCAGCGTCTCCAGTTTCTAGCCATTTCATATGGATTTGAGGTGCGCCACTGGCAGTAGAAATATAGGCTAACTTGGTATTATCTGGTGACAGTGTTGGCGAGTAATCGACATGCAGTCCATTCGTCACTGGAGTGAGCGTTTTATTTTTATCGACCTTCCAAATATTACCGAGTTTTTTGTCCGTTTGAATGTCCATATAATTACGAACAAAAAAAACCTCATCGCCATCGTTGTTGATAGTAAGGCCTGATGCATATTGCAGATTGAAAACATCTTCTAATTGCAAGGTTGAGTCAGAGTCTTGCGCAAACACCATCATTGACGCAAAAGGGGCAATTAATAATAGGCCCATGCTTTTATTAAATATATTCACTAAATTTAGTCCTTTTTGAGTTATTTTTAGCGATTTTAGAAAAGTCCTGTGCAGGTTTTTGTTTGCTAACACATGTATTTCATTAAACACCGAGTGAGTAAATTACCATATGTAGCGTAAATGACAAGCTGATGTGAATCGTTGTTTACATTTGTGGTGAGTTGAGTATATTAAATGCAAATTAACTCTCTCTTAAATGGTTATAACAATGCTAACAACCACACCAATCAATAAAAGTTTCTTTAAAGGTCTCTCGCTAGTTGCGATGTCTTTAACCAGTTTATTAACGCACTCTGTACTCGCTGACACCAAAGTAATACATGCAGGTGAGCTATTAGCTTTGCCGGGTAAGGCGCCATTATCAAAGCAGACAGTGGTCATTAAAGATGGTGAGATTATCGCAGTAGAACAAGGGTTTATTGCGGCTTCAACCTACGGTAGTGATGCTCAGTTTGTCGATTTATCTGATCGCTTTGTGATGCCAGGTTTGATGGATATGCATGTTCATTTACAAATGGAATTTGGCCCGGATAATATTAGCGATACGGTAAAACTGTCTGATGCAGATATCGCAATGAAAAGTGTTCATTATGCTAAAACCACTCTGATGTCGGGCTTTACTACGGTGCGAGACTTACTCAGTGAGCCAGAGCAAATGTATGCCTTACGCGACGGGGTCGAAAAAGGCTGGATTGACGGCCCGCGTATTATCGCAGCAGCGGGTGTTTCAATTACGGGGGGGCATTTAGATGTCGATGGCATGGCGCCGGATTTGTTAGCAATGAAGTCACCAATGACGATTTGTGATGGGCCTTTTGAATGCCGAAAAATAACCCGTGAAGCGATAAAATATGGCGCTGACGCTATTAAGGTCGCCTCTACTGGTGGGGTGTTGTCTGACACAAACACGGGTACTGGTCAGCAAATGACTGATAATGAATTAAAAGAAATTGTTGCTACAGCCCATGGGTTAGGGCGTAAAGTTGCCAGTCACGCACACGCTACGGCAGGTATCAATGCCGCACTTCGAGCTGGAGTCGACAGTGTTGAGCATGGAAGCTATGCCGATAAAGAAACTATCAAGTTATTCAAAAAAACGGGGGCGTATTTAGTTCCTACCCTACTGGCTGGTGCTACAGTTGTCGATATGGCTGAAACCTCAGACTTTATGTCAGCGCCCATCAAAGCCAAAGCGATTCGTGTCGGCGCAGATATGCTTGCCAATTTTGAAAAGTCTTACAAGGCAGGTGTTAAAATTGCCTTTGGCACCGACAGTGGTGTTTCTAAGCACGGTATTAATGCTCAAGAAGCAGTATTAATGCATCAAGCTGGCATGACCACCGCAGATATTTTAAAGTCCGCAACCGTTAATGCTGCTGATTTAATCGATATGAGTGACAAACTCGGCACCATAGAAACAGGCAAATATGCAGATATTATTGCTTTAGATTCAAGCCCGTTAGACAACATTTCACAGTTACTTGATGTGGGGTTTGTGATGAAAGGTGGCAAGATTTACAAGCAGTAATAACCTCAACGGTAAACATTGCATAAAAGGCGCTACGGCGCCTTTTTTCTTGCTACAAGCTTTTAAATTATAAGGATTAAGTTACATATATGACATTTAGTTCGTAACTGGAAACTTAACAATAGAATCTTTTCTTAATGGTAATTCAAGTCGATTGACTTAGTGATTTAGTGACTTAGCCAACAAAGATTACCAAAAATGTTATTAGCCTCTAAACTAAAATAAGCGCTTAACGAGTTGTAATTAGCTTAGCTATATTCATCATTAAATAAAGGCAGGTAATAATGGCAAAAGATAAGCCAAGTTTTATTGAGCTATATGGGCACTTATATAACCCCGCTGATGGCTCAGTTAATCGAGCTGAGGGCTCTAATCATCAGGTTGAAGACCCTGGTAATCAAGTTAGCGGCGCTGTGAATCACACTGCGGTTAACGATAGTGGTCAATACACTAATCATTCTTTAGGGGTGTCTTTTACAAAACCTGCCGGTTGGCATTTTATGTCGTTAAAGCCGTTTACAGCATCGATAACTTCACAAGAACTTTCACAAAGTCGCTTTACCCAAAATCTTATTAATGGTGAAGATCCGATTGTAGTGATGTCGCAAATCAATGCTCAATATAGCCGCACCATGGGGCCTTCCATCAGTGTTTATGCCGAACCTTTTACTTATCAAAAAGGTGAAAGCTTGCATGGGTTAGTGAAAGGGTTTGAAGCCTTATACAAAAAAGGTTTAAAGCAATACAAGATCCTCAGCATCGCTAAAGAATTCAAAATAAATCAGTGTGACTCAATCGAATATACCTCACAGTTTTTATTTAAAGCGACCTGGGCGGAAAAACTCACTCGGAATCGGTGCCTTATTTCGGTGAATGAACCAATTATATTCACTTTTAATATGATTGATGTACCTAAAGATGAATTAGTAAATCCCGCTAATGATAACCCTTCACATGATGCCCAATATTTATTTGATCAATTTAAAGCCAGTATTCGCTACTTTTGATGGTTTAAAAAGCGCCTTTTTTACGATTACGTGATTCAGACTGAACTGAGTTTATCATTTTGCCAAAGGCTTTATCTTTAGCCCTTTTTTCCGCTAAGGTGGCACCATTTAACGCTTGTTCACGCATAAGTTTTTGATAACTAGCATAGCGCCGAGCAGTAATTACCCCAGATTCTATGGCTGCACGAACCGCACAACCTGGTTCATTGGCATGACTACAATCAGCAAAACGACACTGCTGGGCTAATTCAGTAATTTCACTGAAGGTTTCATTTACGCCTTGCTCGCAAGCGCCAAGTTGTAACTCGCGCATACCTGGAGTGTCGAGTATTAAACCGCCTTGTGGCAAAGTCTTTAAGGCTCTAGAGGTAGTGGTATGACGGCCTTTGCTGTCATCTTCACGTATATCACTGGTTAATTGTGCTTCAAAACCCATAAGTCCATTTACTAGCGTTGACTTCCCGACACCTGATGAACCGAGTAGGGCAATAGTGTTGCCCTGCTTACAGTATGTATCTAGTACTGATAATTGTTCTTTGTCCAATGCATTAATGGCATGCACCATCATAAATGGATCAAGGCTTTGTACTTGGGCTAGCTTATCATCTAAATCTTGACAAAGATCCGCTTTAGTTAAAATGATGATCGGTTCTACCTGAGCTTCTTTGGTTAAAGCTAAATAGCGCTCTATTCGGCTAAGATTAAAATCCTGATTCAACGAACACACAATAAACACACTATCAACATTAGCTGAAATTAGTTGTGTTTCGACTTTACTACCTGGGGCTTTACGTTGGAATAAGGACTGTCTGTCTAATAGTCTATGAAATTGATTATCACCATTGAATAATACCCAGTCACCGACACATAAACGTTCAGCAGCTTGTGAAAATGATTGATTTAGGCTGCAGTGACCATGCTCTGATAACACCACAACACCGCTGCGGTGCTGTTCAATTACCCGGCCTATGTTGAAGTCAGTTAACTCATCGAGAGTGAGTTGTTGTTGAAAGAAAGGGCGCCAGCCGAGTTGGGATAAAGACGGAAGTGTATGCATAGTTTTACCTTGAAGGCCTGTTTTTTCACGAAAAAGTTCTGATACAAGTTTTGATACAAGCCTTTAGTTCAATTACTTTCGAAACAGGAAATGAAATTCTTAATTAATTTTAGCAGTTAAATTGGCTGTGATATTAAACAAAATGCTGCCAATAAGGTACTTAAGTTATCGTCGCTGCCTTTTATGGCTGCCAATTTTAATCATGGGTGCTTATATTACATAGTTGGTAACTTATAGAAGGGATACTTTATATGAAACTTATCAGTAAAGCTTTACAGTTTCAGGGCTTGAGGTGTCAACTGAAATGCTCAATATGGCTCGTAAACGGCATCCCGAGATTCATTTTATCCAAGGCGATATCTGTGAGTGTGACTTCCTGAAAAATATCATTTTATAACGGCATGGGACAGTATTTAGCATGTACCCTTGAAAGAGCAAGAAAACCTTATTGCTAAAATAGTAGCAAGCTTAAATGTTAACGGAGTAGTTATATTTTCTTTTGATGCTACTGTTCAAAAAGGTGAGTATTCTGCCTTTATCGCTTCAATCAAAGGATTAACCATAAGTAAAATAAGCTTTGCTATGAATGCTCATCCCTGTAAATTAACCTTATAGATTGTTCGATAAATAACCGGGCATCAGGCCACAATAGGGAAGTTGATAAATGTATTCAGAGTTAGCCATTTTGGCTGTTTTTACTTTATGTTACAGCTTGGTCGCAGGGCGATTTGAACGCTCAATGATTTCTGGCCCTATGGTGTTCGTGGTGGTGGGTTTTGTGCTCGGCCCATCTGCTCTGAATTGGCTGGGTAGTGACCTTGATGGTATTGGCATTAGGGTGTTTGCAGATATTACCTTAGCCATAGTGTTATTTTGTGATGCATCAAACGCCAATTTAACTGTACTGCGTAAGCACATTAATATCCCTACCAGAATGTTACTTTATGGTTTGCCCGGGGCAATTTTATTAGGCTTTTTGGCAGGCTTTGTATTATTTCCTAATCTCGGTGTCTTTGAAATCGCAGCGTTAGCCACCATGTTAGCTGCAACCGATGCTGCTTTAGGTAAGGCGGTGGTTTCAAGTCCTATTGTGCCAGCACCATTACGTGAAGGTTTGAATATAGAAAGTGGTTTGAACGATGGTATCTGTGTACCGATCTTATTTGTTTTTCTAGCGTTAGCGGCAGGTAGTGTTGCTGAAGGAGCGGTATCAGAATTAGCAGTACACTTTTTAGTTGAAGAATTAGGCATTGGGGTGCTGGTCGGTTTAAGCGTGTCGTTTATTGGTGCTGGTTTAATAAAGGCATGTTATAAAAAAGGCTGGATAACCGAGATTTGGAGCCAAAACCTTGTGTTAAGTTTGGCGCTGTCTAGCTTTGCCATCGCCCAAGAGTTAGGTGGCAGTGGTTATATAGCAGCATTTTCTGGCGGCTTGTTGTTTGGTTATTTATGCCAAGAGCATAAACATAAATTGTTATTACCAACCGAAGGTATTGGCGAAATTATGGCGCTTCTGACATGGTTATTATTTGGTGCATTTGTCATTGGAAATGCCTTTCACGAGTTTACTTGGACTATGCTGATTTATGCCTTACTCAGCTTGACCATTGTTCGTATGTTACCGATATTTTTGTCATTGGGCCGTGCTGGTGGCAATATCCCTTCTAAAATTTTTCTAGGCTGGTTTGGACCTCGGGGCCTTGCATCGATAGTGTTTGTTATTATCATGCTGGACAAGGATTTACCCGGCGGTAATTTTATGGCCATGACGGTGACTTGTACGGTGTTCATTAGCCTGATATTACATGGAATGTCTGCACAGCCTTTAGCTAAATGGATCAGTAAAAGGGCAGATTAAGTCCTGATTTAATAGGGAAGTGAGAGATTAGCTATCTCTCCCTTAATTTTTTGTCAGCAGCAAACAAAGCTAATCCCCATTCATGTTACGCCATTCACTTTTCACTTTTCACTATTTAAGATTTTATTCTTTGGTTTCACAGCACATATTAGATTAAAAATCGTTAAGCTTGATGTTGTTATTGATTGGTATTTGCTAATCTAAGTTAATGATTTGTTATTACATAAAAAGGAATTTATATGAACAATGCTGTAGTGAAAGCGATTAAAGCCAATAAGTCGTTATTGTTATTTATCATGTTAATGTGTGTTTTTCGAAGCGCTGTTGCAGACTGGTATACCGTGCCGTCAGGCTCAATGAAACCGACTATCATTGAAGGTGATAGATTGTATGCCGATAAAATGGCTTATGATTTACGAGTACCTTTTACGCACATTTCGCTTTATAAGATTGCAGATCCTCAGCGCGGCGATATTATTATTTTCGAATCTACTGCTGCTGATAATAGACTGGTTAAACGTGTCATTGGCATACCAGGGGATGTCATTGCATTGACGGATAATGTGCTCAGCATTAATGGAAAGACATTAGCCTATCAACCAATAAGTGCAACTGATTCATCCGAGGACAAAATTGAGCAGTTATTCTCTGAAACTAGCACGGTTAACCATTTCGTTCGTACCAGTAATAGTGGCTCTAGGCTTTCAAATTTTTCTGAGGTTACCGTACCAGAAGGTCATTACCTAGCACTAGGCGATAACCGTGATCATAGTTCTGATTCTCGAGTGATTGGTTTTGTACCTAGAGATGAAATCATAGCCAAAACATCCAGTGTAGTAATGTCATTTGACTATGATAATTACTACATTCCACGTTCAGAGCGCTTTTTACATAGCTTAATTAAGGGCTAAACTTTCATAAGCAAGATCATAAGCTTTGCCTAAATCTACGGTTTTAGGTTTAGCTGACTTGTGGTCTGCTTCTCGTTTATCGGTTGCTCTTATTGTGGCTGGATGAATAAAAACGATAGCTGGCTTCAATGTCGCCAATAAAGCACCTTCCAATAAAAAAGTACCCGCGCCGCCAGCACCTTGTCCTGTTGTAGATCGTCTATTAATAACTACTTTTTCAATATTATTGGCATCACAATATTGTGAAATTTGCTCTATCAGAATTTTCACTTCCGCTTGCTGAGGATGCTTGTCTACAGCCAGTTTATTGAACTTTGGATTAATGAGTTCGTGTGCTGTTCTTGTGCCCGTTAACGTTACTATCCGCATTTCATTTGCTTTAAGCATGATTCCCATTACATTCATGATATGTTCTCTTTTGTCATTTTTATTTGGTCAAATCAGCCTTTTGAAGGCGCTGACAGATAAACTTAATCGGCTATCACTTAATTTACTATCACTTAATTTACTATCACTTAATTTACTATCACTTAATTTACTATCACTTAATTGATTAGGGTGAAAATCATTATGATAATTATAGTGATAATAGCGCACTAACTTAACATGATACTGTTTATTTATACAGCGTTTGTGATTGGCGTTATTGAAGGCTGATATAGAGGTATATCTTGTCTTTGTAGTGGTTTTTTTGCTGTGTTAGTGGATATTTTAACCATTGGCACTTTTTTCATTAACTGAGTTCAGCAAGGGAAATTTGGGATGTACGACAAATTCATTTGTATAAAATAAGAAGGCTATAAAAATTATAATCTTATAGCCTTTTGTATATCTTAGTTAGCAGCTTGTTTTGAAAGTTATTAGCCTAAGAATAACTGCATGATTATCAAGCAGATTAATACTGGGCAAACAAACTTCACATAAACAGGCCACATACGCCAAAAGTAGCTATCTTTATCAACGCCTTGTTGCTGTGAAATTGCTGCAAGTAACGAATTCCTATGCCAAACCCAGCCTAAATATATCGCAATACCCAAGGCAATTAATGGCTGTGCTCGTTCAGTCGTTATGGTGATGATCAAACCAAATAACTCATTAAAGTTAAACACAATCACGCAAGCAACAGTGGCGATAAACGCGCCGACGACTAAACTGGCACTGTTACGTGTTAAGGACGTTTTTTCAACTAAATAGCTGGTGGGTACTTCTACAATTGACATTGCAGAGGTCAAACCGGCAATGGTCATTAATGAAAAAAACACGATTGCTAATAGATATTGGCTGATCCCACCTAAAGAATCAAAAAGCGCTGGTAATACACTAAACACTAAGGTGTCAGAATTTAGTAAACTGCCATCGTCAGCGAAAATTTGTACGCCATTGTGCTGGGCCACATACATGGCTGGAATAATCATTAACGCGGCTAGCAATGCGACGCTGGTGTCCATTAAGGTAACGTATGCGGTTAGTTTAGCTATGTTTTCTCGTTTATTAAGGTATGCACCGTATACCATCATGGCGCCAGTACCCACAGACAGTGAGAAAAAGGTTTGCCCTAATGCGCCCATTAACACCTCTGTATCTAATACCCTCGAAAAATCAGGCACAAATAATACTGACAAACCTTGCATTGCCCCTGGCTGGGTTAAAATATAGATAGCGCCAGCGACTAACATGACTAGTAACAGTGGCATCAATCGTTTTGACCAACGCTCAATTCCTTGCTGTACCCCTTGGCGGATCACCCATATCACCAGTGTGATAAACAATAGGGTAAAGACTAAATTTCTACTGATAGAAAAGTCCATTAACCAAGCAGCCACCTCAGCTTGGTTCGCCATCTGTGCCACTGGCGCTAGGGCAAAACTGACAAACCAGCCTGATAGAATGCTGTAGAAAGTACAAATAAGCGTGGCAGTGATAATTGAAACAAGTCCGATACTTTTAGCTATCTTTTTGGCTAAGGGCTTATTAGCAAGTTTAGCCATTGCATCAGCTGGATTAGTCTGTCCGTGACGACCAACCATTAATTCAGCCATTAACATAGGAAAGCCCAGCAGTAAAATTAACACGGCATAGACAAGTAAAAATGCACCGCCGCCATGGGTTGCAGCTTGTGTAGGGAATCCCCAGATGTTACCAACACCAACAGCAGAACCTGCTGCGGCCATAATAAAACCAATACGAGAACTAAATTGGCCAGATGATTTTACGCTCATGTGTTTAACTCTATAGACGCTAATAATTGAAGAGCGCGCATAGTAATGTCTTGAACCTTTTAAGCAATAAAAAATATTGCTAGCTAAATCTTTTTAGTGACTTTTAATGTGGCCTGGCTGTTATTATGTGGTTTTTTATTGCGATCTAATTGTTTTTGGTGATATTTAATTGTTTTACAGTGAGCAGATTTTCTCATCAGCGCAATTAAATATTAGTCGAGTTAATTTTCAAGAAAGTGATCTGCCGCAGGCGATGATGTTTTAATGTGCAATGATGTTCGGGCGATGACAGCTGAAGAGAAACAAATAAAAGCCTTTCAAGAACAGTGAAGGCATTGAGTCACATATTAGTGAGTGTTTATTCCTAGGGCTAGGGTAAGGGGATAGCTGTGCTACTTTTTACTTTTTTTAAGACAAAACTAGAATTAATACCAGCAATATGCGCATTGGTGGTTAACTTATCTAATAAAAACACCTTATATTGCTGCATATCAGTGACTAACACCTTTAAATAGTAATCAGCTTCACTGCCAGTAATTAAGCTGCATTCTTGCACTTCATCATATAAGGCAATATCTGCTTCAAATGCCTCTAAAATGGCAGCGCTGTGTTTTTCTAGTCTCACTTGAATATACACGGTTAATGCTAGCTTAAAATGATCTGCATTTAATAGGGTGGCATAACCACTAATGTAACCAGCATCTTCTAATGCTTTGACTCGCCTTGAGCAGGGAGAAGGTGACAAGCCTACTTGTTCAGCTAAGTCTTGATTTGATAACTTACCCGATGCTTGCAGTAATTTTAAAATGTGCAAATCGGTCTTATCAAGTGTCAGTTCTGCCATCGGTGTTCCTCAAAATGTTGTCTCACTCATGTCATTAATTAAGTGACATCAATAGATCTTATTATAATAACTGCTGTTGATTAAAACCGATCTTATACCAAAGATGACATTTTATCGAAGCCGTTATTAATTAACGGTTACGGGCTGTGATTCTGATGCGGCTTGCTTTCCCCACTGATGATATTCTTGCTCAAACAACTCTTGTTTAAGGTTATCGATTAACTGCATGGCGTCTTGTTCTGTTAGTCCAAAATTGCGCAATAAATCCAGTCCACGTAATAAAGTACTTTCAATATAAACAGATCCTGCATATTTCACCCCATGCTTATTTAAGTAGAATTCTTCCGCTCTTGAGTTTGTGCGAGCATAGATATCTAACTGTTTGTAATGAGACAGCATTAACGCAAGTCGTTTTAGTCTTTCTGAACCAGTTGCTGAAATAAAAGCGGCTTTTGCAACCTTTAACTGTGCCTTTTGCTGAATACCACTATTGAGGATGTCGCCGAAATGAGCATTTAGCCCTAATGCTTTACCTCTTTTAACGCATTCATAGTCAATATCGTAAGCAGCGTAGGAGATATGAGCTCTATCAGCCAGTAGAGCGATTAAACGGCCAACTTCATCTAAACCGATAATTACCAGTTGATTGTCAGCTGCGTGAGGATCATGACTGTCATTATAACGGTCAGTGATAAACTGTAAACTGAGCCAATTACCTAATTTATTCATAAAAGGTGTAATAATCATACTGATACTAATGATAATAAAGCCGACAGCTGCGTTATGACTGTCTAGCACGCCAGCGACAGTACCAATGCCTAATAATACGAAGGCAAATTCACCCACTTGGCTAAGGGTAAAACCCGTCTTGATGCTCACGGTTAAGCTTTTACCATCTATTAACGCTAATGTAATAAATACCAAGGTCTTAATCAGCACTGCAGCAGCTAACCAAATTAAAATTGTGCCAAAATCGCTTAAAAGTACTTCGGGGTTGATGGACATGCCCACTGACAGGAAAAATAACCCCATCAGTGCTTGTTTAAGTGGTGTTACCACTTCTTCTAACATTAACTTGAAATCAGAAGTTGATAGCAACATACCTAATATAAAAGCGCCTAAAGTTTGTGAAACCCCAGCGACACTAGACAGCCATAGAGTGGTAAAAATCACCACAAACAAACTTAACGCAAAGGCTGATTTGTTTTGACTGGTAATACTCATTTTTAGGCAAAATGGTAAAATATAACGGGCTAGAATGAACACACAAACCATCAAGCCAATTATTAACATGCTGGTATATAAACCAGAATTCGCATTGGTATTTTGTTGATGCGCTAAAATCGGAATTAGCGCCATAATCGGCACGACACTGATATCTTGAGCCATGAGATTCGAAAATATGTTTGTGCCGTGTGGGGTGTTGAGCTGTTTTCTCTCTTGCAGTAATGTCATCACCACAGCGGTAGAAGACTGTGAAAAAATGGCACCAATTACAAAACCCACTTCCCAAGCCAAACCCATAACAGTACCCAGCAGAGAAAATAACGCTGAGGTTAACAATACCTGACCAAAACCTTGAACAATAATGGTCTTTCTCATACTCCATAATTGTTGTGGCTTCATATCTAAGCCTAAAGTAAATAAAAACAAAACCACACCAAAATCGGCAATATTTTGTAAGGTTTCAATATTGGTTGTGGCAATAGGACCAGGTGTGTGTGGTCCTAAAATTATTCCTGCGACAATAAAACCTACAATGGTACCTACGCCTAATCGGGCAAAAATAACAATACTTATAGTAATGATACTTAACGCAATAATTGCGGGGAGTAAGTAATTATTGATATCCATGAATGTTCCATGATGTTTGAAGATCTGCGAATATTTAAACGGTTTTGTTCACTGCTTACTTTGGGACATACACAAAGGTGCGTAAAACAATAGTGGTTAAATTGTTATTTGTTTATATTTTAACAAGTTAAACTTCGCTTGATAAATCTTCATTGATGGATTAAACCCTACATAGGAATTCAAATAACCTATAAACTTTTAGGTGAGTTTAGGGTGATTTTTTATTCTTCCGCAATGAATTTGTATTCTGATATGTGTTTTTAAATAAATCCTTATTTTATTTCAATAATGTGTTTAGTTTTTGTTGACTAAAGCGCAATTCAACATTATTTTCTTTTCTTTATTAATCTTTCTTTTTTCAAGGAAAAACCGTGATGACAGAGCCATCTGCGATCAGTTTGATCCCGCCTTTGGTTGTTATAATTTTAGCGATTTTATTAAGAAGACCGATACTTGCCTTAGTGATAGGCGCAGTTGTGGGATTATTGATGCTAGATCCTGCTGAAGCATTGAATAATTTTTCAGAAATCTCACTGAGTGTAATGGCTGACGAAACTATAGGTTGGCTGATATTAGTGTGTGGTACCTTCGGCGCTTTGATCGCATTATTAGTCAGGACCGGCGGCGCTTTTGCCTTTGGTAAAAAAGCCTTACGAGTAGCGAAAGGGCCCAAATCGTCATTAATGATGACCTTTGTATTAGGTGTGGCCATCTTTATCGATGATTATCTTAACGCGCTCACCGTGGGTGAGACCATGAAGCGCGTCACCGATAAATATAAAATCTCCCGTGAAATGCTCGCTTATGTGGTTGACTCAACTGCGGCGCCTATTTGTGTGCTGGTGCCGTTATCAACTTGGGCTGTATTTTTCGGCGGTTTGTTAGTAGACAACGGCATTGCCGAATCGGGGCAGGGCATTGCGGTATATATGCAGGCGATTCCTTATATGCTCTATGCTTGGGTGGCAGTGGTCATGGTGCCATTGGTTATTTTAGGGGTTATCCCACTTATTGGACCGATGAAAAAAGCAGAATTTAAAGCCAAGCAAGGTATTGGTATTCCTGTGGATGAGTCTGAAGAAACCCATACCAGCGATGACTATGGCGTTAAGGCGATTGAAGACAATTTCAGCGCCGCAGATGAACAAGGCAAGTTACATAACTTTTTAGTGCCCATCATCTTACTGGTCGGTTTTACCGTGTACTTTGATATAGATGTCTGGCTAGGTTTATTAGCGACAATGCTGATCACTATTCCCTATTATGCGGTGCAAAAATTAATGCCATTCTCCGATATGATGGAGCAAATGATCGACGGCTTTAAAAGTATGTTACCTGCCATTGGTACTGTAATTGCAGCATTTATATTTAAAGATGTTTGCGATAAATTATTGCTGCCACTATTTGTAATTGAAAGCTTAAGCCCGTATATGACTGCGCAAATGTTACCAGCAGTGGTGTTTGTCGCAATGGCGGTTTTAGCGTTTGCTACGGGTTCAAGCTGGGGCATCTTTGCTGTCTCCATCCCCATTGTGATGCCGTTAGCCCAAGCTGTTGGCGCGGATATGCCACTCGTGATAGGCGCGCTGCTTTCTGCGTCATCTTTTGGCAGTCAGGCGTGTTTTTATAGTGACTCCACCGTACTCGCTGCCCAAGGTGCAGGCTGTAATTTAGTTAGCCATGCGGTAACGCAATTACCTTATACGCTTATTGCCGCTGGCATTACCTTTATTGGGTTTATTTTTATTGCTTAGAATATAAGTTCATAAGTCGAGGTTATCGCATTAAACCCGTGTTGATACTGAATGATTGTCAGTATCAACACGGGTTTTTTTATGGGATATTAATTATTACTAAATCAACCGTGGAGTCGCTGACAAATGGTGCTAGCTAATCAACAAGCGTTAACTAAGCAAACGGATTTTGAAGCTTTCACTGGTTGCAAGTTGGCCCTGATTTTTGAAGATAAATTAGTGGTGTATTTACGGGATGATAAAACCAGTATTCCTTTTCCAAATCAATGGGACTTTCCCGGTGGTGGCCGCGAAGGCAATGAGTCGGCCCAGGAGTGTGTGCTTAGAGAGCTACATGAAGAATTTGATATTGCGCTGCCAATAGACCGTTTGATATACAAACAGCGGGGGATTAACCAAACTGAAAATGGCCACTCCTACTTTTTTGTCGCTTATATTACTGAAACTGAAATAGATGCGATTAATTTTGGCTCAGAAGGCCAATACTGGCAATTGATGACCATAGCTGATTATTTGGCTCATCCAGCTGCAATAGCGCCATTAAAACAAAGATTACAGCAGTTTTTAGCAACGAATTAACGCGTTTATTGAGTCACTCATTAATACAGAGCTCCCAAAAAGTTAAACCTGCATATTAAGGATGCTCATGTACCTACCTAAAAAATTACAAATGCATTCTCACGAGGCTTTAGACTTTATCCAGCAGTTTGGCTTTGCTCTGCTTAGCTCGAGCGATTTACAAGCCTCTCATCTGCCAATAATCCTTAAAACTGATGCTGACGGTAATCACACGTTATATGGCAAAAGCCAATAATCATTGGAAAACATTGGATTTACAAACTGTGCTGGCGGTATTTTCTGGGCCTCATGGGTATATTTCACCTAATTGGTATGACGGTTTTCCTGCGGTGCCGACTTGGAGTTATGCTGCGGAACATGTCACAGGCCCTTTTGAGCTACTGATAACAATGAAACCATTTTGCATTTAACTGACACCATCGCTAAATATGAGCCAGAGTTACTGCAGCACGGTGGCTTTACTCCCCATGCTTACCGCGATAAATTGGCTAAAGCCATTGTGGGTTTTAAGATTTCAATTGCTTGCATAGAAGGGAAACTCAAGTTAGGCCAACATCGCTCAGAGGCTGATCAGTTAGGCGTATTAGCGGGTTTGGCACAATCAACAGACTTAGATGCTCAGCAGTTATATCAATATACTAAGCAAGTGTTGGGGTAAACATAAGCTTGGGCAGCGATGTGTGTTACTTAAACTGAATAAATCTTAGTTAAGGGGCGTTAATGCAGCAGTTAGGCAACAAGGGTTATGTTATTTCAACGGATCAAAATAAATTAGATATCAGTGTTATCCACGGTTTTATCTCACAAAGCTATTGGGCCAAAGGGGTGCCGATAACAGTATTAGCTAAGGCCATTGAGCATTCTTTGTGCTTTGGGGTATTTACTGACCAAGGCGAGCAAGTTGGTTTTGCCCGCCTTATCACAGATAGAGCCACATTCGCCTATCTAGCTGATGTGTTTATTACTGATCAACATCGAGGAAATGGTTTAAGTAAGTTACTCATCGAAAAGGTGATAAGTCACCCAGATATACAGGGATTAAGGAGAATGATGCTGGCCACAAGGGATGCTCATGGCCTTTACGCTCAATATGGTTTTCTGCCGGTAGATAATCCGGAAATCTTAATGCAAATTTGGCGGCCAAACATTTATCAGCAAGCACAAAATGATACTTAATTGTGGCTTGTTGACAGTGTTTGAGCGCGCTTTAAATAACCACTTAATGGCAACCAAATTAACCCGCACAATAACCCACTTACGACGCCAATTAAGTGAGACTCTGTGGCGACTCTGGCATTGATCAGCTCACTGACGCTGTCACTGGCGCCAAAATAGGTTTCATAACCAGCTTTGATGATGACCCCTAACAATAACAAATAGCCTGATTTAAAGCCTTTTCGGATATCAAGTAGCGCGCCAAAAGTGAAAAGTCCGTGTAATAGCCCGCTTAGCCCCACATAACCCTTTAGTTCTGGGTAAAACCAATATAAGCCGAGTCCTTCAAGCATTGCCAAACTCAAAAATAAGCCTGCGAGTTTAACGCTATGCTGTTTGTAGTGGGTCTCATGCAAAAACAAAATCACCCAAAAACCGGCTAGATTCATCAGTAAATGCCACAAGTTAGTGTGGAGCATATTACCGCTGAGTAATCGCCACCATTCACCTTGAGCAATTAACTCATAACGATAAGCCAGAAAATTGTCGATATCGATTTGGCCAATAGGCATTAAATTTAAAGCAAATAAGGTAGCGCAAATAACGCTTACCATAATTGCAAAAACATATACGCCAATTTGAGTCTGCTTGTTTGCCATGTCGTAAACCTATTTTAAGCCTTAGCCATTTTATGATTAAGCTCAGCCATTACAGTGTCAGCGTTAGCTAAATAATCATCTAAACCACGTTGACGTAGGGTACACGCTGGGCAATCACCGCAGCCCCTGCCTTTTATGCCGTTGTAACAAGTGAGGGTTTCATTTCTTACCAAGGTTAATGCTTGGTATTTATCTGCTAGCGCCCAAGTTTCAGCTTTGTTTAGCCACATTAATGGAGTGATAATTTGCAAGGATTTATCCATGCCTAACGCTAATGATTGCTGCATAGACTTGATAAATTCATCACGACAATCTGGATAGCCAGAAAAATCGGTTTCACACACACCGGTGATAATCGCATCGCAACCAAGCTGGTAAGCATAAATGCCCGCTAAGGTTAAAAATAGAATATTGCGCCCAGGGACAAAGGTATTAGGCAGTCCATTATTCATGATCTCATGGGATACCGAAATTGAATCTCGGGTTAGCGCAGATACCGCAAGTTCATTGAGTAAACCCACATCCATCACTTTATGGCTAGCTATGTTTAATTCTTTAGCAAGTGATTGGGCAATTTCAATTTCTTCACGGTGGCGCTGGCCATAATCAAAGGTGATGGCATGCACTTCGTCATATTGAGACATTGCTTGAATGAGGCAGGTTGTAGAGTCCTGACCACCGCTAAATACGACAATTGCTTTAGACATTTTTTTCACCATTAAAATATAATTTTATCAACATGTTCCTAGAGTAAGCTCTTTGAAACCGTTAATTTATTGAAGCAGTTTATTAAGCGCTAAATTATAACGATATTAACAATAACTTTCATGGTTATTTCCCCTTGGTTTAACGCAGGGGAATGAGTAGCGCATTATCTTTGATTATTATTTACAAGCTTTGAGTAAAGCAGATATTGATTGCGCAAACTCTCAGCAGATTTAATTTAGGAATAGGTTATTAGCGGACATTATCTATCAAGCGTTAATTATCTTGGCCTTTAATGTTGCAGCCTTAGTAAAAATACACTATAAATGCGCCCTTACTGAGAATAAGGCAGCCAAATGAAATACCCAGTTAATGAAGTTTTTGAAACTATCCAAGGTGAGGGCACGTTTACCGGCGTTCCTGCAATTTTTGTTCGTCTGCAAGGCTGTCCTGTTGGCTGCGCTTGGTGTGATACCAAACAGACTTGGGATGTATTAGAAGCAAATAAGGTCTCTCAAGAACAAGTTATTGCTGTAGATGGCACCATAGGCCGCTGGGCAAATCATGATGCGCATTCATTATTAACTGCATTTACTGAAAAAGGTTTTACTGCAAAACATATTGTCATTACTGGTGGCGAGCCATGCTTATATGACTTAAGTGAGTTAACCAGTCATTTGATTGAAGCTGGGAATAGTGTGCAGATTGAAACCAGTGGTACTTTCGAGATTCATTGTCATGAGCAAGTCTGGGTTACCGTGTCACCAAAAGTAAATATGAAAGGCGGCTATAAAGTCTTAAAAACGGCGCTAGAGCGCGCTAATGAAATTAAGCATCCCATTGCCACTCAACATCATATTGATGAACTCGATGAGTTATTAGCTGATATTGATGTCTCTGATAAAACCGTTTGTTTACAGCCCATCAGTCAAAAGCCGCGGGCAACTGAACTTGCCATGAAAACGTGTATAAGCCGTAATTGGCGTTTATCAATTCAGACCCATAAGTATTTAGATATCGATTAAGCGACATATTGCTAAAAATAAACCCGCCCGATGTGACATGGGGCGGGTTTAATTTTGAGTTTTTTACTCATTAAAGTTTACTAGACAACCACTGCTATTAAAATCGTGTAGTTGTTGTTCATATTGTTTTGTGCAGCCGATATTCTCGCTAATCCACTCGTGATTATAATAACTGTCTAAATAGCGTTCACCGGAGTCACATAGCAAAGTGACTAACGATCCTGTTTCGGCATTTTTTTTCATTTCGCAAGCTAACTGCAACACACCGTAAAGATTAGTACCAGTTGATGGACCGACTTTACGGCCAATAAACTGCTCTAACCACTTCATAGTGGCAATGGATGCCGTGTCAGGTATCTTCTTCATTTCATCGACGACACCGGCAATAAATGACGGTTCAACCCTTGGTCGACCAATGCCTTCGATTTTACTGCCTTTATCGCTGGTAATACTGGCATCGCCATTCATATAGTAGTCATAGAATACTGAGTTTTCAGGGTCTACCACGCATAGCTTAGTATCAAGTTGTTGGTAATTTAGATAGCGTCCAATTGTGGCTGAAGTACCGCCTGTGCCAGGACTCATCACAATCCATGTCGGTACTGGGTGCGGCTCTTTTTGCATTTGGTTAAAGATAGAGTCGGCAATGTTGTTATTGCCGCGCCAATCGGTGGCGCGCTCAGCATAGGTAAATTGATCCATGTAATGGCCATTCAGTTTGGTCGCTAACCGTTGTGATTCGGCATAGATTTGATCTGTTTTGAATACAAAGTGACAACTACCGCCATAAAACTCAATTTGTTGAACTTTTTTCTTTGCTGTCGATGCAGGCATTACCGCAATAAAAGGCAGTCCCAGTAAGCGTGAAAAATAGGCTTCTGATACAGCTGTGCTACCTGATGATGATTCTATGATGGTGGTGTTTTCATTAACCCAACCATTTGAAATTGCATATAGAAACAAAGAACGGGCTAATCTGTGTTTTAAACTGCCTGTTGGGTGGGTGCTTTCATCTTTGAGGTAAATGTCGATGCCATCTAACTGTGGTAAGTCTAATTTAATTAAATGTGTATCGGCGCTGCGCTGAAAATCAGCTTCAATTTTTCCGATGGCTTGATTAACCCATTGTTTAGACATCTGACATCCTAAATGTACTGTAATCAGATTATTTTAAAGATAAATAACAGTATCAGGAAGTTAAATTGTGATGTTTTATCAATAAGGTTACATTTTGACGCAGGAAAACTAAATAATAATCAGCTGGGTAATTAAACAAGGGGGAGACAAAGGTAGATTAGGGGAATGTTCTTAAGCTATAGATACTGAAACGGTAGACTTAAATGATTTATGAAACATGATTTATGAAGCAGATAGGGTAGTGATGATTTTACTTAATGAAGTGAACTTTATCGTGAAACTGAATGGATTAAAACTAAAGAAACTAAAAGAAATGGTGGAGGGAGAAGGATTCGAACCTTCGAAGGCTGAGCCGTCAGATTTACAGTCTGATCCCTTTGGCCACTCG
>NZ_JAUOQU010000041.1:0-32747 GCF_030547195.1 Shewanella sp. 6_MG-2023
ACCTACCAATTGCGCTAAGACGCATCGTTAATGCTACGAGAGGATATATCAATGGAACGTAGAAGTTTTTTAAAAGCGAGTGCAGCACTTGGCTGTGCAGCAACGGTAACCGGTTGTAAAACCAGTTCAGATGATGCCAATGTCACCCCAACTCCGCCACCTGTGGCTGATGAGCAAATGAATTGGTCTGCCTGCTTGGTTAACTGTGGCTCAAACTGCCCAATTAAAGTATTTAGCCGTGATGGAGTCATTACCCGCATTGAAGCTGATCACGAAACCACTGACGAATACGGGGTTAACCACCAAATCCGTGCCTGCGCCCGTGGCCGCTCTTTAAAGCAACGCACCTATGCGCCGGATCGTTTAAAAACCCCAATGAAGCGTATTGGCAAACGTGGTGAAGGTAAGTTTGTACCTATCTCATGGGACGATGCTTACGCAGAAATTGCAGCGAAACTACAAGAAACAGCAAGTACACATGGCAACGAGTCAATCTACTTTAACTATGGAACTGGCGCCTACTACGGTTTTGCAAACAATGCTGCCACTTGGGGTCGATTACTTAACCTAAATGGTGGATTCTTAAACCATCATTGGGATTATTCATGGTCGCAAGTTTACATGGCGGCAATGGCCACTTATGGCGACAAATGGGACTCGATTGGTGGTTCAAGTTTGGCTGAAATCGAAAACAGTGATTTATTCATTGGTTTTGGTTTTAATCCAAACGAAATTCGTCAATCAGGTTCTGGTGAAGGCTATGACTTCATTAAAGCGCTTGAAAATAACAAACATAGTATCGAAGTGTATATGGTTGAGCCGCGCTATACCGACTCAATGCGTGGTAATGAACACAAGTGGTTAGCTGTTCGTCCAGGTACTGATGCAGCGCTTGCTGAAGCCGTTATTCACCACATGATTGATACTGGCTGGGTTAACGATAACTCTGCAGCTTTCTTAGAAAGCCATTGTGTTGGTTATAGCAAAGCGTCACTTGAGCGACTAAAAGCCGAACTAGAAGTTGAACAAGACCAAAACAAGCGTGAGCACGCACAATATATTAATCCTGAAGACAACTACCATGACTACATCATGGGTATGGGTAAATACCTTGGACAAGGCGCTCGCACCCCTGAGTGGGCTGAAAAGATTTGTGGTGTTACCGCTGACAACATTCGTGAACTTGCAACCAAGTTAATGAATGCTAAAGCTCCATACATCTCTGCCGGCGCAGGTGTCAGCCGTCATGCTAACGGTGACCAAAATACTCGCGCAGTTTATATGCTTTCTATTATGACGGGTAAACTCGGCCAAGCGGGTGTTAGCACCGGTGCCATGCCATCAAGCAACCAGTTCCCACTTGGTGGTGGTTTGCCAGCTGGTAACAACCCAGTTGATATTACCATTCCTTGTTTCTCTTGGTCTGATGCCATTGTCCGTGGTGAAGAATTTACTGGCACCACTGACGGCGTTCGTTACGCTAGCAACGCCTTAAATGAAATCGAAGACAACAACAGTGCCAAGTTAAACAGCAACATCAAAGTGATCATTAATACTTCAAGTAACATCTTGATCAACCAACACTCTGATAGTAACGGCACCGCTGAAATCCTCGCTGATGAGAGTAAATGTGAGCTGATTGTTGTTTGTGATTGCTGGATGACGCCTTCAGCTCGATACGCCGATATTATTCTGCCTGATACCACTTGGCTTGAGTCAGAAGATCTTGCCGATGACAGCTATGCATCAGGTCAAATGGCTTATGCAACCATGATGAGTTCATCGCTTAACCCGCTAGGTGATGCAAAATCAATGTATGACATCTGTGCTGGTATTGCAGACAAAATGGGTAAAGGCGGCGAATATACTGAAGGTAAAACAGGTCGTGATTGGTGTGAAGAGATTTACGCTGGTACCCGCGCTGCAAATACTGATGTTGATATGCCAGCTACCTATGGCGAAGCGCAAGAAGTGGGCTTATTCAGAAAGTATATGGCTAACACTGTTGTTGCCTTAAAAGACTATGTAGCTAATCCTGCAGCAGCTCCAAGACCTACCATCAGTGGCAAAATTGAAATCTACTCAGTGTCTTTAGCTAAAAAAGCCGCTACTTGGACCTTACTTGATGGCGATGAAATTACTCCGCTACCAAAATATGTAGTGACATGGGATGGCTTCGAAGATGAAGAAGCAGCGAAAGATTACCCATTACAGCTATGTGGTTTCCATACTAAAGGCCGTACTCACTCAAGCTACCACAACGTACCTTGGTTACGTGAAGCGGTTGAAGATGCAGTATGGATGAACCCAAAAGATGCCAATGCCAGAGGTATTACCCAAGGGGTAAAAGCACAAGTATGGAACGACCGCGGCACAATTGAATTGCCTGTTCGTGTCACACCACGTGTGGCACCGGGTGTTGCAATGGTTGGTCAAGGCGCTTGGTATACACCAGATCCAGCAGGCCGTATTGGTAACTCAGGTCACATCATCGATATTGGGGGCTGCATTAATACGTTAACTAAGTATCACCCAACTCCGGTGACTAAAGGTAACCCACAACATACCAACCGTGTACAAATTGCAACAGCTTAATGGAGTAAATAACAATGACCACTAATATCCAATATGGTTTTTATCTCGACACTGCTAAGTGTACTGGTTGCAAAGCGTGCCAAGTATCTTGTAAAGATAGAAAAGACTTACCAGTCGGTATCAACTGGCGCCGTGTATATGAATATGGCGGCGGACAATGGGTTGAAAACCAAAACGGTAGCCTAGAGCAAAACGTATTCACTTATTACACCTCAATTGGCTGTAATCACTGCTCTGAGCCTGTTTGTGTAAAAGCTTGTCCAACAGGGGCAATGCACAAACGTCGTGAAGATGGCTTAGTGCACGTGGCAACTGATTTATGTATTGGCTGTAATAGCTGCGCTAGAGCATGTCCATATGATGCGCCACAACTAGACCAAGAACGTAAAGTAATGACGAAGTGTGATGGTTGTTATGAGCGTCTAGCTGAAGGCAAAAATCCAATGTGTATCGACTCTTGCCCGTTACGTGCAATGGACTTTGACACCATGGACAACCTCCGCGCTAAATATGGTAATGGTGATGGCCACATTGCACCTTTACCACCAGAAAGCATTACATCGCCGAACTTGATTATTAAAGCGAATGTGAATGGCGGTCGTGATGGTGAAATCGTCAACTTCTCTGAAGTTTAAGACGTCATAAAGCCAATTAGCTAGCCAAGTATATTGATACTTGGCTAGCTTTTTTAGCATAAATAATCGTATTTAATGTGACCTAAGTAGGGTCATAGAATAAAACCCAAAAAATCACCACATTTCCATGTAGCATAGCTAATACAGCATCACGTTAATTACTCTTTATCCGCGCTATAACTGGTATTATCAACAAGCCTATGACTGCAGAAATTACCCAATATGGATTCTATTTTGATACACGTAAATGTGTTGGCTGTAGAAAATGTCATCGCGTGTGTAATAAAAAATTTGATGTGGAAAAATCCGTCAGCACTCGACGGGTCTATAAATATGGCGATGAACGCATTCCTACGGCATTATCAAAACAACCCAATATCTCGACCTATTATTTATCAGTATCCTGCAACCATTGTAGCGAACCAGTATGCGTATTGGCCTGCCCAACAGGGGCGATGCATAAACGTGCCAAAGATGGCTTAGTTCATGTTGCTCAAGAGACATGTGTTGGATGCGGTTCTTGCGCCCGTGCTTGCCCTTATGAAGCGCCCCAACTCGACCCAACACGTAAAGTGATGGTGAAGTGCGACGGTTGCTTCGAGCTAATCGAGCAACAGAGCCTACCTTTGTGCGTCGATGCCTGTCCAAAAGGCGCATTAGACTTCGGCTTGATCCATGAGTTAAGAAGCAAATACGGCACTGAAGTAAATATCTCTTCATTGCCTTCAGCACACATTACCTCCCCCAATATGCTTTTAGGTGGACAGCCAATAACCTCCTCGACTAATAAACCCAAGGGCAACATGGGTAAGCGATATTAGTTTTCTTTATTGGCCATATGACTAACGTTATAAATGACCTTAAGTAACTCATCTGAGTTGATAATGCTAACGTTAAAATGTGCGCTAAAAATCATCACCAATTAAGTCCATTCTATTCGCACGGCTTTATGTGATTGGCGATAGCATCAAATCACAGTATATTGAGTTTATGATGTCGGCCATGTTCTCAATACGCCGCTATCGACGCGCTGTTATTAACGCGATAATCACTGAATTCGTTATTAAGGCTAACTACGTGAAAACCAATCTCATCACCCCTGAAGGGATGACCAAACTCAAAACTGAGCTGAACTATTTATGGCGTGAATATCGTCCTGAGATCACCAAAAAAGTGGCTTGGGCGGCGAGCCTTGGTGACCGCTCCGAAAACGCTGACTACAAAGAGAATAAACGTTTATTACGACAAATTGATGGCCGAGTGCGGTTTTTACGTAAGCGTATCGAAAACTTAAAAGTGGTTGAGTATGCTCCTGAGCAAGAAGGTAAAGTGTTCTTTGGCGCTTGGGTCGAAATTGAAAATGATGCTGGCGACACACTGGCATTTCGTATAGTTGGTCCCGATGAAATTTATGGCGATGCCAAAGGCTATATCTCCATTGATTCACCCATGGCGCGGGCATTATTGAAAAAAGAAATCGATGATGATGCCGTTGTTCCCACCCCCAATGGCCCCCAAGATTGGTATATCAATAAAATATCCTACACCGTTTAGCTAATAGAAAACCTCAAAGCCTCAAACAAAAGTAGAATTTTGCACTGCAAAGCATGCAGTTTAAGGCTGTTTTAGCGACTAAAATTTGCCCTATAGATATATTTAACTAGACTTAAAGTTGTATTTATTTAGCTGGCCTTAACGATATATAGTGCTTTAGCGCTTAGTTTTTAATCTTGGTTCAAGCGCTGATAATAGTACTGTCTATAGCCAAATCGCTGAGCTTTCAAGCAAAAGTCCATTCTCCCCCTAATACCTGCATGGAAGCGAGCTTTGAATAAGATGAATAAAAGGATTTTTTATGTACAGTAAAATCTTTTGGGCTGTTGGACTGCTTGTTGTTAGCTTTAAGCTAATGGCGCTGAGCTATGTACCGCAAAATATTGTCGGTAACTGGCTCAATCAGCAAACAGATTACATTGAGCTATTACAAATCAATGAGGACGGCTCCTACCTGCAACTGGGGCTTGACCTACTCCAGCCTGAAAATAGCTTTGCCGAATGGGGCAGTTATACCTTATCTGAAAGCAGCAACTTTGCTGACTTACCGCTGATCATTAGTTTTAACCCCACCTTCAGTAATAATCCTGCAGAAGGCTTGATAACATTGCTCACTGACCGTAGTAAAAGCCATGTCTATATCAATGCCAGTGCCAGTGCCAGTGCCGAGCGCTTACAGCTCAATATGGACTCCCAAAGCGACAGCTCAATTGATGTCATTATTGAATATCATCAGCTGCAGGCTCAAAGTATTGAAGGTTATTGGTACAATCAGGAGTTCGATGATTTATTTGCGGTATTGATGCTCAATAATGGCTTGTATGTGCAATTACAAATCAACTTGGATCATGATGATGAAAATACCGGCATGGAGTGGGGTCAATATCAACACCAAATGGACTCAGGCGAAGTCTACTTTCAAGCTGAATACGATGATAACCAACAAATCGGCTTTAACCGCTTAAATGATATCGCCGCTGCCGCGTTTAATATTAAGCTGCACGATAACCAGCTTATTTTTTTATTGGACAGTAATGATGATGGCGTGATTGACTCCTGTTCAACCTTATTGCGTAAAAACTGATTTAGTTACAATTTCCCTTAATCAATTTAATGCCATTAAAATCACTTTTTTTCATAGACTTAATCCTTGTTATTGATCATATTACCCCTCACAATTAGCAAACAATTCATCCAGCGCTTGTTTGCACTCTTATAAAGTCGCTATATTTAGCTTAATAACTGTATTTAGTGCCGAAATTTAGCCAAAGGATATGTCATGGGCCAAGAAACATCTAAAATTCTCGTTGTCGATGATGACATGCGACTCAGATCATTATTGGAACGTTATCTGCTGGAGCAAGGTTACCAAGTTCGCAGTGCAGCAAATGCCGAGCAAATGGACCGCTTATTAGAGCGAGAAAACTTCCACCTGTTAGTGTTAGATTTAATGCTTCCCGGTGAAGATGGATTATCGATTTGTCGCCGCTTACGCCAACAAGAAAATCCCATTCCTATTATTATGCTGACCGCCAAAGGCGACGAAGTTGACCGTATTATTGGTCTAGAGCTTGGCGCTGATGATTACTTACCTAAGCCGTTTAATCCGCGGGAATTGCTCGCACGTATTAAAGCCGTTATGCGCCGTCAAACGGCTGAAGTACCAGGTGCGCCAGCGCAACAAGAAGAAGTCATTAGCTTTGGTGAGTTTTCCCTTAACCTCGCCACTCGTGAGATGTTTCATGAAGATAAAAGCATTGCCTTAACCAGTGGCGAGTTTGCGGTATTAAAAGTGTTGGTTTCACACCCTAGGGAGCCACTATCGCGGGACAAACTAATGAACCTTGCCCGTGGCCGTGACTACTCTGCACTTGAGCGCTCAATTGACGTACAAGTATCCCGTCTGCGCCGCTTAATTGAAGTCGATGCTGCTAATCCCCGCTATATCCAAACGGTTTGGGGTTTAGGTTATGTGTTCGTGCCTGACGGCACCGCTCGAGGTTAAGCCTTATTAGCCAAGCTCAAGCCATAAAACTGAAATGGTGGCAGCGTTTCCTGCCACGTAATTCATTCAGTCAAACCGTACTATTAATTGGTAGCTTGCTACTGATTAATCAGCTGGTGTCTTACTTATCGGTGACGGTTTATTTCATTAAACCCAGTTACGAACAAATCAATCAACTGATCGCACGGCAAATCAACTTATTATTTATTGATGGCGTAGAGATCAGCCGTGAACACCTCACCATTGTCGATGCCCTAAACGCCAAAGTGCGTGACGATGAGATGAAAGTCTATAACCAACAAGGCGCCATTGAAGCTGGGGTAGACAGTGCGACCTACTATGGATTTTTATCTGCACAAATGTCTGAGTATTTAGGCGGAGAAGCAGAAGTGCGCTTTTCCCAAGGGACTCAGTTAGAAGTGTGGATCCGTCCACCTCAAGCCACCTCGGTGTGGATTAAAGTACCGCTGACTGGCCTAAACGAAAATGATTTATCGCCACTGACCTTATATTTATTGGTTATTGGCGCCTTAAGTGTCGCTGGAGGCTGGTTATTTGCTCGGCGTCTTAATAAACCACTTAAACGCCTACAGCGAGCGGCCTTTACAGTATCAAAAGGGGAATTTCCTGCGCCATTGCCCTTAAGCGGCTCTTCTGAAATCGTTGAAGTGACTCACGCCTTTAATCAAATGTCTCACAGCATGAAGCAGTTGGAGCAAGATCGCGCGCTATTGATGGCGGGGATTTCCCACGATTTACGCACACCACTGACTCGTATTCGCCTAGCATCTGAAATGATGGTGGAAGAAGATCAATATCTAAAAGATGGCATCATCACCGATATTGAAGACATGGACGACATCATTAATCAGTTTATTGCCTATGTGCGCCATGACCAAGAAAGCGCCCGGGAACCCAATGATATCAACCGCCTTATTCGCGAAATCGCCCAACAAGAAATGCATCGACAAGGTGATATCGAGCTGCAATTGCAAGAAGGCCCTATGGTGTCCTTTCAAAGTGTGGCCATTAAACGGGTATTAAGTAATCTTGTTGAAAACGGCTTTCGCTACGGTGGCGGCTGGATAAAAATTAGCTCAATCCATAAAGCCAAATACGTCAGCTTTATTGTTGAAGATAATGGCCCTGGTATTAATGAAACTAAAATTGATGAACTATTCCAGCCATTTACCCAAGGCGATAGCGCTAGAGGCTCTGTGGGTTCAGGGTTAGGGTTAGCGATAGTTAAACGTATTATCGATAGGCATCACGGTAAAATCCTCCTTAAAAACCGCCCAGAAGGCGGGCTGCATGCCCAAGTGTGGCTGCCTATTAGCCGTCATTAATACCCAAAAATAAGCATAAAAAAAAGCGACTCATAGAGTCGCTTTTTTAGTTAAGCCTCAGCCATTATAAATCAGCATGAGGGCCAAATACTTCATAATGCAGTTGTGATTCTGGCACATTAAGCGCTAATAATTGCTGCTTAACGGCTTTCATAAAACCAATAGGACCACAGAAGTAATATTGCCCATTGGGTAACATATGCTCAGCGATTTTTTCGAGTTCTACAGTACCTTCAAAATCAAAATCTTCTGCTGGTAAATCCTGTGCTGCTGGCTCACGATACCAAACATAGCTTTGCAGCTGCTCATTAGCGATTGTCTTTGCCTTAATTACCTCTTTAAAGCCATGTACTGCGCCATTATCACAAGCATGTATCCAAGTGATGTTATTTGCGTATTTTTGAGCAATAAGCTGGTTTAACATGCTCATCATCGGCGTTTGACCCACACCTGCTGAAATCAGTATCACAGGGCTTTCTTCTGCTATCAGCGAAAAATCACCCGCTGGCGCAACCACCTCAATGACATCACCTTGCTGATAATGATCATGGAGCAGATTAGATACTTTACCGCCCGCTTCTCGCTTCACACTGATGCGATAAGTATTTCGATTAGGCGCATCTGATAACGAGTACTGACGAATTTCTTTAAATTCAAGTTCATCATGCTCAAGCGATACACTCAAGTATTGACCAGCAATAAAGTCGATCACTTCTTTACCATCTTCAGGCACTAACAAAAACGAAGTGATCAGCGTTGACTCTGGGGTTTTCGACTTTATGACAAAACGGCGAGTCCCTTCCCAGCCACCTTGAGCCTGTGCTGTTTGCAGGTAAAGCTGTGCTTCGCGGTTGATAAAGATATCCGCTAAAAAGCCATATGCATTACCCCAAGCGGTCAGCACTTCTTCAGTCACGGCATCACCGCCGAGTTCTTTAAGTGTCGCTAAAAGGTGTCCACCAACAATGGCGTACTGCTCTGGCTTGATTAAGAAACCTGTGTGTTTATGAGCAATACGCTCAACAGCTGAGCCTAGCACGGCAAGATTATCGATATTTTTTGCGTATGCGGCCACCGCACTGAATAAGGCAAGCGGTTGTCCGCCAGAATGCTGATGGGTCAAGTTAAATACATCTTTTAACTCGGGATTATGTTCAAACATACGTTGATAAAAATGCGTCGTCAGCGCAGGACCAGCTGACTCTAATAAGGGAATGGTGCTTTTAACAACGTCAATCGTATGTTGATCTAACATAAACAACCTCTAATATGTATTCATAATGCATGTTTTGACAGATATTAAACATGCATTTGATTTAGATCAATGTTTTTCGACTCTTTTATCCTTGAGTGATTAGAAAAATAGCAATTCAGTATAAGCCAAATAAAAAAACCAGCGACATCAGCGCTGGCTTCATTAATTGACGACTCATAGCTACAACTCAGGCATACAAATCAGCCAAGCTGATAGAAGCATTCTTACATGCAGTTTTACAGAGCGCTCAATATCGCTTCTGCAGTACTGACTTCAAAAGACTTTGGCGCTTCCACATTTAAGCTGGTTACCACACCATTATCGACAATCATCGCATAACGCTGGGAGCGAATACCGCCAAAGCCTGCGGTATCCATATCTAAACCTAATGCTTTGGTAAAACTTGCATCGCCATCTGCTAGCATCATGAGTTCACTGGCATTTTGCGCATCCCCCCAGGCTTTCATTACAAAGGCATCATTGACAGATACACAAGCAATGGCATCAACCCCTTTAGCTTTAAGTTGATCAGCAAGCACCACAAAACCCGGTAAATGCGCTTCTGAGCAAGTGGGTGTAAAAGCACCCGGTACAGCAAATAACACCACCTTTTTACCAGAAAATAACGTACTAACATCATGACTTACCATGCCTGTTGCGGTTAATTCGCCTAAGGTGCCTGCCGGTAACGTGTGTCCTTGTTCAATCATGGTAAATCCTTATTTATTGAATAATGTGCTCAACAGCATAGCGCTAAAGCGGCGTTACAAACACTGAGTAACTGTATGGGCTTTAGCTGTTGTTCGCCTTGAGCTTATTGTGAGCTCACTTTAACCGATATCGGTTTTAGTGCTCGATATGCATGTCGACAGCCTTTGCCACAACCCAGCAAACAAAGTTCACATATCAGTGATAATAAAAAACCGAGCACTAAACCTATGGTTATCGCCCGTGTATCGAGCATGATGGTATGGCTAAAGTTGTGCCATACCTCTTGGCGTATATCTTCCATTGGCGTAAATGCCACTTGTTCAAAACCACTAAAAGCCGTTTGATTGAACTGCATAAGTGCCCCATTTAGCAACTGATAACGTTGATAAATGGCTTGAATACTGTCGCCACCAGCACTAAACACTTGGTCAGGGTTATGCTGATAATGGGCTATGAGCTGTTGAATATCACCAGCAAAAAATCGATCTGCATCTTGCTCAAACTCGGCTAAACTCAATTTTGCTTCTTGGGTATGAGCTTGCAATCGCTGACCATACTGATCAACAAAAGCAGGTACTTGCACGCCAAGTAATACCCCTGAGACAAATAGTATTAAGCGTAAATAATCGAATACAGATTTCATAATAGATCACGGCCTTTAAATGAGTATGACGGCTAAAACACTACAGTAAGTCGTTCGCGCTTCTATGTCGCAAACGGTAAGCTAAAAACTATATCTACCAGATTAGCCACAAATAGAAAGCGCTTTATCATTAAAAGCAGTTTACAGCCGCAAGCTTACCCGTGAAGGCACCTGCTCATGATCTTTGTTTAACCCATAGGATTGATACGTCACTCAAAGCAAACCAACATTACATAATTTTATTGTTCCTATAAATATTGATAATTTTTCATTAAAAACTTGTCTGTATACAATTCGCTCATCAAATTTACACCAGTTAATGAGGAATGCACCATGAGCAACCACGATGACAGCAGCAATGCTAAAAGTAACGACTTAAACCTAGGCCGCAGAAACATGCTAAAAACAATGGGCGTGGGTGTTGCAGCCGCTGTTGCCGCCACTACTGCCGCATCGGTTATGGCAGCCACAGGCACTGAGCCAACCAAGCTTGCTGGCGCTATGGGTAATGATAAATTCAATACCAATAATCCATACCCACGTACTTTTTCTCATATCGGGGTGTCAGTACCTAATCTAGAGGAAGCGGTTAAGTTTTATAGTGAAGTCCTCGGCTGGTACGTGATCATGGAGCCTACCGAAGTAAAAGAAGATGACAGTGCAATCGGGGTTATGTGTACCGACGTATTTGGCGCAGGCTGGGAACGCTTCAGAATCGCTCACATGTCTACGGGCGATCGCATTGGCCTTGAACTGTTTGAATTTAAAAATCAGCAAAACCCTGAAGATAATTTTGAATATTGGAAAACTGGTATTTTCCACTTTTCAGTTCAAGATCCAAACGTTGAAGAATTAGCGGAAAAAATTGTTGCTGCTGGCGGTAAAAAACGTATGAAAGCACCACGTTATTACTTCCCGGGTGAAAAACCATACCGTATGATTTACATGGAAGATCCATTCGGAAATATCATCGAAATTTATAGCCACAGCTATGAACTACAATATTCTAGCGGTGCTTATAGCTAAATCAAGCTAAAAGCCAAAGCTCGGTAAAGGCTAAATCTAGCTAAAAGAAAAAGGAGGCATTATTATTTGCCTCCTTTTTTGATTTTTAGCTCACCGCTAAAGCTTAGCTTAACAACAAGCCTGACTGTGACGATGAAAATCGATTACAGAAAACAGCATTTTGGTAGCTTTACTTTAAGTAAGCTTACTCGTGCTTTAAGCAATGCTCTATGGCTTTACCCATGGTTGACATTATGCAGTACAAATGAGCACCCCTAGTGACAGCAATGTTAACCATTAGATTGTGTCGATGTTTTTATAGTCAAGCAATTGCGTAACCTTGTAGCAATATCACACCTTTAGCAGCCCCATTGGCTAATTAACACCTTAATTTAGTTTAATAATACTAATGCCTGCCCACTTTTACTTTAATAACAACGACCCCTATGAAATCTTATTCATTAAAGCACAAAATACTTATACCTGTACTAATCGCATTATCGATGGTGATAACGCTGCTATCTTGGCTTAGTTACTCCAATCAAAAAACCATGCTTATGCAGACTAATCTTGAGCAAGTTCAGCGCTTAAGTGCTCAGCAAGCCCAAAGGATCAGTGAGTGGCTAGACAGCAGAAAAGATATCGTCAATGCGATGGGCGACAAAGCCAACAGCAACACACTTGATGCTTTGCTTCAGGCAAAGCAATCTGGTCGTTTTGAATCAACCTACTTCGGTAAAGCTTCAGGCGAAATGATAGATTCAGATCAAAGTATTGATTTCAGCGATTACGACCCACGTCAACGCCCTTGGTATCAGCAAGCTAACTCAGAACAACAATTAATAATAACCACGCCTTACCTTGATGCTTTTTATAATACTTTGGTTGTAACCCTTGCCACACCAACGATCAATGGTGTGGTAGCTGGGGATCTATCCATTAATGACTTGGTTAATGATGTCAAGCAAATGAAACTACCTTCGAACGGTTTTGCCATCATGATCCACCGAGACGGTACGGTTATCGCCTATAAAGACTCAAGTAAAACCATGGGCCATATCCGCGCCATTGATAACGACCTTGATTACAGCCTTTTGCAGCAAAATCGTCGCGCAAATGAACTCATGTCGATTCACTTCGCTCCTGAAGACAAAGATAAACTTATCTGGCTAGAAGCAATCCCTAATACTGACTGGGAACTTATCCTCGTACTTGACCAAGCAACCTTGGAAGCGCCACTTAAATCATTACTCCTGACCCAGCTCGGTATTGCTGCCATTATTTTACTGGTAAGCATGGTGTCTATTTCTTTGATGATGAGTCGCTTACTTGCGCCTTTATCAAAAGTGTCACAAGCATTAGCCCACATAGCTCAAGGCAATGGCGACTTAACCCAGCGTATTGAAATTGAGAGTAAAGATGAAGTAGGAACACTGGCTGAAAATTTCAACTTATTTGTACATAGTCAGCATCAGCTGATTACTCAAATCCGTCAGGTAGCTCATGAACTTGACCAAAAAGCGGATCAAAGCTTGGGCAATTCACATGAAGCAGCAAAAGAGCTACAAGTGCAGCAACAAGAAGTCACTATGGTTGCCACTGCCGTAACCCAAATGGCCAGTGCCACCAACGAAATTGCTTCAAATGCGGAAAATACTGCAGCTGCAGCGCAGCAATCAAGCACAAGTAGTTTACAAGGGCAAAGTTTGGTTGATAACACTCGCCAGTCAATCAATTTGCTGGCAGATGAAGTCACTCAAGCCACTGATGTGATTGGCGATTTAAGCCGCCATGCTCATTCAATTTCAAGTATTTTGTCGACGATTCAAGGCATTGCTGAACAAACAAACTTACTGGCATTAAATGCCGCCATTGAAGCTGCCCGTGCAGGCGAACAAGGCCGAGGCTTTGCAGTGGTGGCTGATGAGGTCAGAGTACTATCTCGACGAACCCAAGATTCAACCCAAGAGATACATCAAACTATTGAAACCTTGCAAAAAACCACTTCAAGAGCAGTAAGCTTGATGCAAACCAGTCAATCCTTAGCTGCTAACAGTGTTACCGATGTTAATGAGGCCACCAACGCGATTGGTGAGATCACCCAAGCAGTAGCGTTAATTTCAGACATGGCCAGTCAGATTGCCACTGCTGCTGAAGAGCAAACCCAAGTCACCAATGAAATCACCCAAAATACGGTAGCGATTAAAGACGTCACCGATGAAATTAGCCTTGCTGCTGCAGAAAGCTTACAGCAAGCGCAAGATTTGAAGCTGCAAGCAAAGTCGTTAAATAATTTGGTGGCAACATTCATCCTGTAACAAGCCATTTGAGGATTAACACCAATACCTATAATGCTTGGTTATAGGTATTGGTCGGCGCCAATATTGGAGGCATTGATAAGTGTTACTGACTAGGCATATGCTCCACCAGCAAGTCGATAAAGCGGCGAACTTTTGGGGATAAATGCTTACGGCTGGGATAAACCGCATATATGTCGATTTGAGGTTGAATGTAATCTTCAAACAGTATGCTGAGCTGCTCTTTTTCAAGCGCTGCAGTTAAGTAAAATGAGGGTAAGCGGCAAATACCGTGATGATCGAGCACCATCGCCAGTTCCATATCTGCATTATTACAACCAATCACTTGCGCCACAGTTACCGTTTCTGAGCGACCATCAGCATGTTCAAACAGCCAGCGATCTGGCTGCTTTAAATTGCTATAGCAAATACATTGGTGCTCAGTTAACTCGCTGGGTACTTGCGGGGTTCCGTGTGTGGCAAGGTATTGCGGCGTTGCCACAACATGCGCATGAAATTGACCAATACGTTTACAGATTAAACTCGAATCAGTTAATTGTCCGGTGGCTCGAATCGCTAAATCATAGCCCTCTTGCACTAAGTCCACATGGCGATCGCTAAAATCAATGTCTAGCTTTACCTCGGGATACATGCGCATATACAAAGACAAAATGGGTTGTAAATATTGCAAGCCAAAGGTCACTGGGCAGCTAATCTTTAGAGTGCCGTTGGGGGTCATTAAGCTGCTATCGATCATATTGATTGCCGCTTGGGCATCGGCGACCATTTGCTGACATTGCTGATAAAACAGCTTGCCCTCTGCGGTTAAACTCAGCGAACGCGTGCTGCGATGCAATAATCGAGTATGAAGCCGCTGCTCTAATTTGGTGACAGTTTTACTGACATAAGAAGTGGAATGGCCGGTTTTTTCTGCCGCTAACGAAAAGCTCCCAAGCTCGATCACTTGGGTAAAAATCACCACACCATCAAATAGCTTTGTATCTTGATCCATCACGCTCGGCCATTGTTACTGTATTTGTGCCACTATAACGGCGTTATTCATTCCAATAAAGATTAAAATAGCTTAAAAAACCACTATTGCGAGTTATATGGAAACAATAAATATCCAACAACTAACTTAATCAATCCGCAAAAAAGCCGTACAGTAGCTGCATAAGTTAATAGCAAACACACTTTAGTCATCCACCGCTTTGGTTTTAGGTGTTTACAATATCAGCGATTTAAATAAGGCAATAACATGAAAATATTAGCATTTGCAGCAAGCAGTAGTCGTCATTCAATCAACAAAACCTTGGCAAATTATGCCGCTAACTTAGCCGCTAACTTAGTCGATGGCGCGGAAGTAGAATTGTTAGATATTAACGATTATGAAATAGCATTATTTAGCGAAGATAGAGAAAAAGAGTTAGGCAAGCCTGCATTGGCACAAGCCTTTTTTGATAAAATCACCCAGGCAGATGCTTTAGTCATTTCTTTTGCAGAGCATAATGGCTCTTACACTGCAGCCTACAAAAACCTGTTTGACTGGACATCACGTATTGATCAAAAACTGTTTCAAAATAAACCAACGCTATTATTAGCCACCTCACCAGGCCCTGGCGGTGCTAACACGGTATTAACCGCCGCAACCACATCAGCGCCCTACTTTGCCGCTGATGTAAAAGGCACTTTGTCGGTACCCAGCTTTTATCAAAATTTTGATGTAGAAACAGGTACATTAACGAACCCAGAACTTGCCGAAAAACTCACTCAAGCCGTCAGCCAGCTCGCGAGTTAACTCTAATTCAAGATACTCGATAGCGCTGTATTATTGCCGCAGCGTTATCTTGCTGATTTTTCTCATTGCTTTGAGTATCTAATTCAATTTCAGAATCAAGCACCCCGCCATTGGCGATGATCATTTTTGCCGAGGCAAGATTGTGCTTATAACAATGAATATGCAGCTCATTGATGCCTTTACCCTTTGCCAATGCGATAGTTTGCGCCAGCAATTCAACCCCTAAGCCTTTACCTCGAAAACGCGGTCGAATACCGAGTCCAATATGGCCGCCACAATAACGAATATTATCATTGAGAGTTAAGCGTAAATTGGCGACACCTAAGAGCTCATCACCTTCCACTAACCAATAAGTTTCACTGGCCACATAACCTGCAGGTAAATTCTGCCCGCGGGCAAAGTCACTGATTTTTTCGAGCATTGCGCCAAAATCACTGTGGTCAAAATCAAGCGGAAACGGGTAGCGCTCTTCATCCCCTAGCTCGGTAATATAATCAATATAGCTTTGCTGGTAGTAGCCACTTGGCTTTACGAGTTGCAACAGGCTTCTCCTTGGATGATCTGACTGACACCAACAGCGCCTTATGGCTCTGTTGGTGTTGCCTTACTCGATTTTACTTACGACCCAGAATACGCAAAATTCTAAGGAACAAGTTAATGATATCCATATACAGGGCTGCAGCACTATCAATAGCATTATCTACTGTTTTCGGAATTTGATTGGCACGGCCCCAGTCATAGCCTATGTAGCCACAAAAAATCAGCACCACAATCCAATCTAATATGCCGTGATGAATACCAAACACGTATATTTCAATCAGCTCAACGACAATCACTAACAATAAAGCAATGGTTAGCGCACCAGCGATTTTACTAAAAAACGCCGGAAATAACGTTCCTAGACACATCATGCCGATAGTCACTAGCCCTGTAATCCGAATGGCTTCTGATACTAATGCGGCATCATATTGGCTCACCACTAAATTAATAATGAAGCCAAATGGCACCACCACAAAGTTGTAGCCAGCAAAACTAACAATGGGTTTATCAGATGAGGAAAATAGATAAACACCCACAAAGCATGACGCAAAATACCCGATAAAAAACACCCACGAATTAATATCTGCAATTGCTTGCGGTGAAATATTTGTCACCATCCACCAATTAACGCCAAAGCCCCAGCAGAGTGTTAAGCCAATAACAAGATTATAAAAAGTGGGACTGATCAGGGTGTCGTCTGTATTGCGACGGTCAAAAACATTACTTTCCACAACAATATCCTTTCGTTGTTAATAGACGTTATTGAGTCATTAATGGCTCAATAACTGACAGCAGATTTACTTAATTAATCGCAAAGTATATGGCACGCGAAAGTTATCACCTTTTGATGTGGCAATCGCGCCCATAATGCAAAAGACCAAATGACAAACGCCCAATACCAAGGTAAATAACACCCCAATTAAAATGAAAGTAAGAATGAACGAAATGAAATAACCAATGGTGGCAGTAATTGACCAGTTCAGCGCCTCTTTAGACTGCTCTCTAAGGTATGCATCATCTTCTTTGACTAGATACAACACCAACGAGGGGATAAACCCAAAAAAGATGGTACCAATCCAGCACAACAGCGCCATATTTTTACTATCTTGTGAAATTTCATTTATCACTACGTCGGTATTTTCGCTCATTATTCATTCCTTTATAGACACCCAATGAACCCACTAAAACTGGGTGCAAGACTTTAGCGGTATTTAGTATTTAGTATTTAGTTCGTAGCAAATAGAAAAAGTAATAAACACTATCCAGCAGATCTGAAAGGATATGATTGATATCCATATCAGGGCTTAAAATAGTTGTCCTTTACTATCTATATTGATACTTAATGCCCAATAACAGCTTGATTAAAGCATCACAGTGGCACTCAAGGTTTAAAATATAACCACGATTGATATTAGCAAGTCAAATTAACCTTTTAAAACAGAACGATATAAACCATATTATCGCTTTATGAGTTAATAATTTCAGCCTAGGTCATCGATACTGGGTAATTGATACTGGGCATTTAATACTACTGGGCATTGGATAACAGCATCATAGTTTGGCTTTTTACTATAAAAAGCTGGCGAAAAAGATAAATATATTTCATTGATGCAAAAGGGAATACCGCCTAAAACGCTTGCTTTGCTCCTCCGCACAAAATAAACAAGATGTGATGTTAAAGTCTGCATAATTCAATTAATGTATCATCACTTATACCAAGTTATTTACCCCACTAAAAATAAAAAAGGTAAACAATAACAACGTGACCAATAATCAAATCAATAATAATAAAATCCACAATAATAACGTCGCAAAATCAGCGGCTTTAATGGGCACGCCAACAGCACAACTATCCGCATTACGGCTCATTTATTGGCTATTAAAAATAGGCTTGATCTTATTTGCGACTCAGTTATTTGGCTTAACCGCCCCACCAATGGAACTCAACTTTATTCTTGCTGTTGAAGCTGTCTATGTCGCTATTGGCTTTCGCGTTCGTTACGCCATTAACCAAAACCAATTATTGTTTGCCACCTTATTGCTAGATACCCTATTTTGGATTATATGGCTGTATTGTACTGGTGGCTCAGCTAATGCCTTTATTTCATTGCTTTTATTGCCTATCGCCATCGCTGCTGTCATGTTGCCACAATGGGCCCCTTGGTGTTTGGCGCTTATTTCTACCGCCGCCTACAGTGCGATGATTTTTACTCAACCCGATCACAGCATGCACCATGGTATGGACATGAGTTCCCACTACTTAGGCATGTGGTTTAACTTTGTTATTTCAGCATTTGTACTCACCACCACGGTGGCGTTTATTGCTAAAAAAATTCGCCAAAAAAACGCCCAATTACATTACTTGCGCGAAGCGCAAATGCGCCAAGAAAAGCTATTGGCGCTGGGCACAGTATCAGCACAAATGGCTCACCAATTGGCTACGCCACTGGCCACTTTAAGGCTATTATTAGAAGAGCTTGGCGAAGATAATCAAGCGGGTCACTTACAGCTTGAAATGAATAAGGCGCTGAATCGCTGCGAGAAAAGCCTAACAGATTTAAGGCAGGCCACCGAGTCTATTCGATCGGAAAAAATGCACTCGCAAACCGTGAATAATTTAACCAGTAGCCTGCAAGAGCAAGTTAATTTACTCATGCCTGAAATTCAGCTGTCTTTAACCCTGGCTGACAACGCTGACCGAGTAGAAATTCTCACCGATATGAGTCTATTACCGGCATTATTGGCATTAATTGAAAATGCCGCCAGAGCCAGTCAGGAAAATATTCAAACCCAAAAAGTAGCGATAAAAATCACCTTAGATAAACAAGTTGGGCTAAGCATTGGCATTTACGATTTTGGTGAAGGTATGTCTGAAAGTTTGCTGGAAAAACTTGGCCATAAAATGATTGAAAGCCCCAAAGGCTTAGGGATTGCAGTGTTATTAAGCCATGCCAGTTTTGAGCGCTTAGGCGGCAAACTAACCCTACAACCCAACCCAGAGCAAGGCATGATTGCCACTGTAACCTTACCCATAGAAAAATAGGCTTATTAGGTATGAATAACTTACTCATTATTGAAGATGATAGCGCCTTAGCCGCCGTGCTCGCCAGCCGCTTAAGCCGTCATGGGTTTAACTGCGTGCAATGTAACAGTGCGGAGCAAAGCTTATTAAAAGCCCGCCAGCATGCACCGAGTCATATTTTATTAGACATGAAATTGGCCGATAAGAATGGTTTAGCGTTAATCACCCCGCTGCGCCAATACCTGCCTAACGCATTAATCGTATTACTAACAGGCTACGCCAGTATTGCCACTGCAGTTGAAGCCATCAGATTAGGTGCCGACAATTACTTAGCCAAACCCGTTGATACCCAAACCTTATTAAACGCCCTCAATGTTAGCCCCAATGAGCAAAATGAGCCGTTATTGTCTGAGCAGCCGATTTCGCCCAAGCTACTAGAGTGGGAGCATATTCAACAGGTTCTGACCGCCAATAATGGCAACATTTCTGCCACGGCAAGGCTATTGGGGATGCACAGAAGAACGCTGCAACGTAAATTACTGAAAAAGCCCATTACTGACACGCGATAAAGGCCCTAGTGGCTGCTATATACATTTTTCAGCCCCTAAAACTGTCACCATGGGATTTGACTTCAGTTTACTTAATTAATCGCAGGCTAAGGGCACGCGGAAACTGTCGCCTTTGGAGGTGGCTAAAGCGCCTATGGTACAAAAGACCAAATGACTGATAGCCAATACTAAAGTAAGCATGACTCCCATTAAGCTAAAGAAAAGCATAAACCCAATACTATAACCAACGACACCAGTGAGAAACCAATTCAACGCCTCTTTTGATTGTGCTTGGATATAGTCATCATCTTGTTTCACAAACAACAATACCAGCGCCGGAATGAAGCCGAAAAACAAGGTGCCAACCCAACATAGTCGCGCCATATTTTTCGCATCTTGGGTAATTTCATTGATGACTAATTCCGTGTCTTGGCTCATGGATAATTCCTTTATACACATTCAATGAGCACTGTGAAGCTGGCTACATGATTGGTGTATGAGTTTAATGGTATTTAAAAAATTAAAAAAAGTGCATGAAAACAGCAATGAAGGTCTGACAGGATGTCATCGATATCCATACCTGGCTTAGAATAGTTATCCTTCACTATTTGTACTTTCACCTGTACCTGTATTTATAATTATTTTTGCGGCCTAATGACAGCTTGCGACAAAGTAGCTAATAAACTCTGTTTAAAATATAAGCAGCGCCACTGACAATAAGTCAAACTAGCAAATTTAACCCAACATAATAAAATAAACGCCCTAAATATAAGCGCTTAATTTATCTTTAAAGCTAATTGTCTCGCCAATTTTGCCCTCTGTTTTGCCTCGGATATAAACAAGATTATTATTAAACTTTTACCGCCAATTGCCGATATGTTTGTATGCGGCGGTCTTTTAACAATAAGGCAAATAACGCCAATCATTTAACACTGGGATTAGCGTCAATTTATTTTAAAGCTATTCCTTTTATATCAGTTACATACCAAGACTAAGGCTTACGCCGAGGATTTCAAATGAAACAAATTAGTTTTCGCAAAGTCGATGCCGTACTAATTAAGCTGAGCCTAAATGGTAAATTTTGGGTTATTTGTACCCTAGTCACCTTTTTTACCGCAGCTATAGCACTGACAAATTACCTTAATAGCAATAGCCAAATAAGCCAGTCATCACAGCAATTTGCCCAAACAACCATTGATGCTTACGCGAACAGTGCCAAGGCTCAAAACTTATCAGACGATGCACTTGCTGACTTTGCCCGACAAATAAATGCGTCTGTGGGTTATATGAGCGCCGCCAAACGTAGCGGCGATAACATTACCGTCAGTGCTGCGGTTGGCAATCAAGCACTTGTAACCACTATTAATGTCACCCAAATTGAAATGGCAGCAAAATCAGCTACTAAAAACATAATGATGATAGCCTTATTGAGCTTATTGCCCTTATATCTGGTTTGCTATTGGATCTCGACCTCCCTTGGTGGCGGCCTGTGGGATATGTATATTGCCATTAAGCGCCTTGCAGACGGTGATTTAAGCCAGCGACTGAATTTTTTTGGTAGCGATGATTTCAGTGTTATTGCCCGTGAAATTGATCGCAGCGCCGATAATATGAGTGAAATGGTGTCAGCCATTGCAGTTAATGCTGAAACACTAGCTGGTGCTGCGGTTGAGTTTAATCAACAGGCGCAACAAAGTGAGCAGTTAACCCAGTACCAACATGATTTTTTAGATACGGTATCAGTTGCTATGGCGCAAATGACCGCAGCCATTGAGGAAGTATCCCACAATGCCTCGAATACCTCTGAGCAGACTCAGCTCAACTCAGCCCAAGCTAATAACAGCCAGGTGCAAATTACTGAAGCCGTTACCCGTATTAGCACCTTAACAGGCAGAATTTCAGAAGCCTCAAGCTCTGTCGCTGAATTATCTACCGCCGCCGCTAATATCGGCGCTGTGGTCACCACCATTAACAGCATTTCAGAACAAACCAACCTGTTAGCCCTAAATGCTGCTATTGAAGCGGCTCGCGCCGGTGAGCAAGGCCGAGGCTTTGCCGTGGTTGCTGATGAAGTGCGCACCTTAGCCAGTCGCACTCAGCAAGCGACAGTTGAGATTCAAACCATGATTGAGGGACTACAGCAAGACACCAATACTCTTTCGCACATCACCACCGATATTGTGGCGCAGGCAGATAAAGGCCGTAATGCCATTGAGTCTGTCGGTAACGATGTGGATCAAATGGTTGGCTCTATTAGCCATGTGTTTGATATGAGTAGTCAAATAGCAACCTCATCAGAAGAGCAAAGTGCGGCAGCGCGGGATATTGCCGGCCAGCTTAAAGATATTCGCGGTCAAGCAGAAAGCATCAAGGATAGTGCGCAGCGATCAGTTAATATCGCCACCAATTTAAATGAATCTTCGAATGGTTTAGAAGGTATTTTAAAGCTTTATACTTTAGCTAAGTAACAGCACTTTAGCGAAATAACAGCACTTTAGCTAAAAAATAACGATATAAAAAGTGACCCTAAAGCAAGGTTAGCCCTTTGCTTTAGGTTGCTGATTTTAAGCAATTTATCTTTTAAGCGGTTTTTACACTAAGCCACGTTACTGATCCACACCGTTTGATAGGGCTCAAGTAACATTACTGCATTAATATCTGCAATCACCTCACCATCAATGAGATCAAACCAGGTTTCAGTGCCAATTAAATTCAGTTCAGCCAACGGCAGCTCCATCACTTGATCGGTAATATTACTGATACAAAAAATACTTTGTCGTCTATCACGGCTTTGACGCCAGAAACCAAATAACTGTAAACCTAAATGCAACGTAAACTGGGTCGCATTAGGGTTAAATGCTCGCTGCCGTGTACGAATACTAATTAGCTTAGTTAATGATGCCAGCACTTTACTGTGCTGATTATTATCATCGGCTAGTAATCGACTTAGCTCTTCATAGTCCCAGCGATGACGGTTAATAGCCCGGTTATGGGAGGTATTGGCTAGCTTTTCATAATCATTGCCAGTGCCTAACAAGCTATGAATATAAATACCTGGTATGCCCTCAAGCCCCAGCATAATCGCGTGGGCGCAGCTAAAGCGAGCTAAACCAAACTCATCTTTACCTTTCACTGTGCCTTGTAAGGCGTCAATTAAAGCAATGTTCATTTCATAGGGCTTTTGCTCCCCCTCTTCAGAGGTGCGGCTAGATATTTTGCCGCCAAATGACACCATGGTTTCCACTAGGGTGTTAATTTCATCCTCATCTAATAAGCCTTCAGCAGGTCTTAGCCCTACACCATCGTGGGAGGCAATAAAGTTAAAGTAAGTGGTGCCGTCCTGCGCGGGCGGCATACTCATCTGCCAACGTTTAAGGTATAAACAACTGCCAGTGATCAAGGTATTAATCAATAACGGCGGCAATGAAAAGTTATAAATACAATGGGCTTCGTTAGCATTACCAAAATAGGTTAGGTTTTGGGTATTGGGTATGTTGGTTTCGGTGATCACCACCGCATTATGTTGCGCATGCTCAATAAGGGTGCGTAGTAATCTAATCACTTCATGGGTTTGCACTAGATTAATCGATTTAGTGCCGACGATTTTCCATAAAAACGCCACTGCATCTAAACGGAAAATATTCACGCCTGCATCAAGGTATTGTCTGATGATCTTCACAAACTCCAGCAGCACTTGCGGGTTTCTAAAGTCAAAATCCACTTGGTCATGACTAAAGGTGCACCACACATGCTGCAGACCTTTAGCGGTATCTGTGGGCCTTAGTAAATCAGATGTCCGTGGCCGCACTACCGCAGATAAATCATCCTCAGGCTTAGCGGTAAAAAAGTAATCATGACCTAGGCCCTCACCTTTAATGAAGTTTTGAAACCACGCGCTACGGCTAGAGCAGTGATTAATCACTAAATCAGACATTAATCTGCGTTTGTTGGCAATTAACTCAATATCCGACCAATCACCTAAGGCATCATTGACACTTGAGTAATCAATTACAGCAAAGCCATCATCCGAACTATAAGGAAAGAATGGCAAGATATGCACCCCATTGATGCACTCAAGGTAGTTATCCATAAATTCTGCAAGAATGGATAACGGCTTTTGCCCCTCTTGAATAATGCTATCACCATAGGTGATCATGATGACATCGTGCTGCGACCAATGATTGGCATAGGGATGTGGCTCATCACAATCGACACTAATATTCATGGTGTTAATCAATTGCTCAGCAAGATCATCCACTGACACATCTAGTGTGATATCTTGATAAATACAACCTAACTGCTGAATTAGCTTTTGCTTAAGTGCATTAATGTCTGCCATTTTGACCTCTTCAAACCTGCGAGCTTGCCCTGCTCGCGGGTATCCTAAAATCTCACTCATAATTACATAAACTCTGCATTATCAGCCTCTACCGCTTCTTTGAGCTGCTCAAGCACATCAGGCATAGCGCTGATCACCCGGCTCCATGTTGGCATAAAAGGGGTTTCCATTGGGTTATCAAGAAAACGCTGCCCAGCGGTCACAATATTTTGGGCAAACATTTCTACGGCTTTTTCTTCAGTATGGATATCGGTGGTGAGCCCATTCATAAGCGCATCATTATGGTAAGTTTCCACATAATCGAGGGCGATACGATAATAGGTCGCTTTTAGGGTTCTAAAGGCTTCGGTACTAAAGGTTTCCCCTTGGGTAGCCAATTTACGATAAAACGCCTTGGTGATATCAATCGACATTTTTGATAAGCCCGCTTCCGCATTATCTAGGGATAAATCCTGATGTTTGTGATCGTAATTATCCGCAATGTCCACCTGACAAATACGGTTATGAGCATAGTTACGATGCATCTCACTCAGCACCCCAATCTCTAAGCCCCAATCACTTGGAATACGTAAATCGTTTAACACATCACGTCTAAATGAAAACTCACCGGCTAATGGATAACGAAAGCTGTCCATATATTCTAAATAATCATTATGACCCACCACTCTTTGTAAGGCTTTAATCAATGGCGTGACCAATAGTCGAGACACGCGGCCATTAATTTTGCCGTTGGACATGCGGGCATAAAAACCTTTACTGAACTCGTAATTAAACTGTGGATTGGCCACCGGATATAACAATCTTGCCAGCAGGGATTTTTCATAGGTGACAATATCGCAATCATGCAGTGCCACTGATTCCGTTTTGCCGGACGCCAAAATATAACCCATGCAGTACCAAACGTTACGGCCTTTACCGAGCTCTTTCGGCGCAAGGCCCAACTCACTTAATTTAGCATCAAGGGCTTGCAGTCTGGGGCCGTCATTCCAAAGTACTCTATGGTGTTGTGGCAGCTGATTAAAAAAACCCAGCGCCTGTTTATATTGCTCTTTATCGGCCCTATCAAGCCCAATCACAATTTCATTTAAGTAAGGCACGTCTTTTAATTTACTAATAATTGCAGGTAAGGCTTCACCCTCTAGCTCTGAATACAGCGAAGGTAAAATCAGCCCTAACGGCCGCGTTTTAGCAAATTTAAGTAAGTCCTGCTCCATCTCTTCATGGGTACGCTGGGTCAGATTATGTAGGGTAGTCACTATGCCATTTTGGTAAAAATCAGCCATGTTATGCCTCCTCAAGCTTCAATGATGTTGAAGAATTTGGGTTTAAAAACAAAGCTTCTAGGCATTCTGCCCAGCCTTTAGGGCCGTATTGGCTACTTTGAATCGGTGTTGATGTGGTATCGATTTTTGGAAAAGTATGAGTGGGAGATTTAATTTGAATGGCAATATCAGCCGCCTCTAGCATGGCGCTGTCGTTACCACTGTCACCGAGGGCAATGGTTTGCACGCTGGTTTGATAAGCATTGGCATATTGCTGGGCTAACCAGTCCATGGCGCGGCCTTTATCTGTATGGCCGCCAACATGTAAGAAACGCCCGCCTTGGAGCATATTCGCGCCTAGGCTATTCATATGGGCCATAAAGGCTTGCTTTCGAGTGTCATCACCGGTCCACAATAACGGCTCAGAGTAATGCCTTACCAAGGCCAGAGTGGCTTTTTCTGGGGTTAAATCCGTTAGCTCACAAAGCTCTTCGGCTGTCAGAGATGAAAAACCAAGGTAATCTTCTGTAAATGCTTTGGCCTCGGTTTCCAGTAAGGTTAACCAATGGCTTCTTGGCTCACAAAATTCTTTTACCCAATAATACCCTTGGGTAAAGGTGTCTTGAGGCTGAGTGTCAAAGTAACCAATGGGAATGTAGATCACTGCGCCATTTTCTGAAATAAACGGTGAGTTAAAACCAATGGTTTGCTGAAACTTTTCCATTTCGGCAAACGTTTTACTGGTATTAGGGATAATAGGAATTTGCTTTTCATTTAATCCTTCAATTACCGCTATTGCGCTGGAGAAACTGTAATCAAAGTGATCAAGTAAAGTACCGTCCATGTCTGTAAATATTAGCGGTCTTGTGGTCATATTTATTCCCTTCCATTACCTAAACAATTATTCAACTGCCTAAAAATGTTTCAGGTTACATGCCAGCTTTTGGCGCTTTGCACTAAAATGGTTAGAAACTAAACATTAGACACTGAATTTATTGATTAAATAATTTATCCGAAGGGAAAGAACACATTAAAAAAAACACAGAAATGGATCATAAATGCAGGATTTTGAAACAAACTTTGCACCATTACGGTGCAAAGAGAGCGTTAAAGGTTAGCTAATTACACTTGCTAATAGGACTGCATTAGCCAAGCTGTTTTTGGTAAGGGTTATGCGCACTCAGCAGCAAGGTGCACTTTATTTTTACCTGCATATTTAGCTCGGTACAGTGCTTCATCTGCTATTTTTGCTAAATCAAATAATGACTTAGTGCTATCAATATTATTTACCACCCCCATGCTCACCGTTAAATTGATCGTAATATCATCAAAGTGGAATGCTTGAGATGCTATGCCATGGCGCAAACGTTCAGAGATAGTAAAAGCTTGATCCATATCGGTGTTTGGCAACACAATCAAAAACTCTTCACCGCCAATTCTGCCAATCAAGTCACTGTTTTTGAGTAACGCTTTTGCTCTTTTTGACAGCGATTTTAGGGCGAGATCGCCTACATGATGTCCATAAGTGTCATTAATGGTTTTGAAGTTATCAATATCAAACAGGATCACTGCCAAAGACTGTTGTTTTTTAGCCGCTTTTTCTACTATGATCTGGCCTTGGGTAAAGGTTTGGCCACGATTACAAAGCCCAGTAAGGAAGTCGATTTCTGCACGAACCTTTAATGAACGCCGAGAGAGCAATAGGAAAATAATCAATGCCAATAACACCACTGCAGATACAAGAAATAACATTAAATTAAGCTGATAAATTCGCTCTTTATCTTCAACCGCCGCCAAGTTGAGTTCATGGATAGCAAGCCTATTCGCCAGTAACTGATTTTCAAAATTTGCCAAGCTGGCATTATGCTCCAGTGCAGCACCGATCACTTGGTTGTTAATGACGCTTTGATGCGCCTCCCTTTCTAAATCAATGACATTCAACAAGGTATTCACAGCTGTTATGGCATTGCCCTCATCCATCGCAATGATGGCATCCGCCTGTAAAATCATGCTTTGCTGGTTCTGGCTAAAACTTTTATCTTGTTTAAATTTACGCGCCATTTCACCCGCTTTGACAGCATCACCATGGCTTAAATATGCTAACGCAAGATAGAGGTAATTGCTGGTTTTAAAATAGCTTTCCTGAGAAGTATGGTGCAATGACAATGCTTTCTCTAAATGCTCAATGGCACGCGTAAATTCATCCATTCTTAACGCCACCCTGCCAGTATTTAAGTGCGCAAAAAAGAGTAAATCTTTATAATCTTTAGCTTCATTGGCCAAGGTAAACTGCACCGTCAGACTTTGCTGGGCTTTATCCCAATCCCCTAGCCTTAATGCCTCGCTAAGCATATTGTGTTGCATATTGAACATGTCTTCTTTGTCATTAATACGCTGCCAAGTCAGGTAGGCTTTTTCAAAGTTTTCATACCCTTGTTGATGTAATCCCACACGCCGATAAAGATTACCTGTCGCATTATAAATCAAAGCTTTACGGTTTAAGTTTAGCGCACTACTTTTATCAACGACTGTCAGCGCTTCGCTTAATAAATCAATGCCCTGTTGAACCGTTGTAGGCTCTGTATAACAAAAAGCATTTTGAGTTAATGTCTTAGCGAGTAATTCTGAGTTGTTATGCTGACGAGCATAATGGAGCGCGAGTGTTCTATCTTCACAGTAAACCGCAGGATCGTTAGTTTGGAGATATTTAGCAAAGGAGCGCTCTAAGTAGCTATCAATTAAGATATCAGTCACCGCCAAAGAGCTAACCAGCGCGATACCTTTATCATAACTGGCTATAGCTAATTCCAACTGGCGAGTTTTTTCGTACTGCTGGCCATAAACAAAATAATACTTTGCTTGAGATTCAGCATCAAAGTTGCTGCCTGTAAGATCAAATTGGTCTAATAACGCAATCGATTCTGCAGCAGAAAGCCCTTTAATTGATTGTTCTAATTTGAGGAAAGCATCATTGGCAACAGCACTCAAGCTTGCTAAAAAAAGCATACTGCACAGCCATGGGATAAATCTTCTCATCTACAAACAATCCATTTTTCGTTAGCTAAATAGCACTTTTGTAGTATATCGACTTAGGCGTAATATGGAATGGCTTCGCAACAAAACTCACAACCACCTACAAATTGATACAAATAGACTGACAGAACTGATACACAAGTAACTTAAACCCGATAAGCCCTTAAAAAATGCACTAGGCATAACAGCAAGAGTTAACGATGAATAGAGTCTGGGTTTACTTAGCATTGGCTAATGCTTGAGATGAATTATCTGAGTTTGCGAGAATCGTTTTGTGAGGCCGATAACAGCCATCACAAATTATTTTTTGCCATAAAAATAGTCAAGAATAACGATTTTAATGCTGTAAATTGGCGTTATTTAACAGAGCTTGGTTCGCACGATGAAGAGTAGCTGTCGAGTTCAATTAACCCTTTGAGGATAATGCCGTGATAGCGCGCTTTAATCAGTTGATAATCCATATCTGCAGCAAAATAGTAGGTGACATCTTCATCGCCAGTTTGCTCCACGGGGATCAAGGTTAACTCCCCCCAAGGTGCAAGTGTAACCGTTTGCTTTTGCTGCACATAAAACTGGTAGGGCTCGATGCCATCAGAGGCTTGCCTTACTAAGGCGAATTGCTGCCGACCTTGTAATAAATGCTCCCGAATTTGAATCGCCAAGGTATCCACATCGCGCAAAGGGAGTTCTTTTGACACATAGGTATCCACATCGCCATCAATATCGACCCGCGACTGTCGCCCTGCGTCATCAAAAGTGACTTGCATATCCCGTGAGCGAAATCCTGACACTTGTTGATGAAACTCATCCGTTAACCATTCATTAGTTGCATCAGACCAAGACAGTTCTGCCCGCTGCTGATATTGGGTGCCAATGCCTAAAATACTGGCTTCACTGTTTGACGTTACTACCGCTGATTTGCCTTGCCAATGCTCAGTTCTGGTCATTTCGCCAGTGTGTATCCCATTAAGATAAATGCTGTAATGAGCATTACGGCTGCATTGCTGGTCTGTTTCATTAGCAAGAGATTCACTAGCAAGGGCATCTTTGACGATGGCTTCATTGCCCAATGCATCACTAGCAGCTGCCGCATACAGTATGGCGAGCATCACCAATGACATAGCCACTGACTTAGATGACAGCGCCAATGACATGGCCAATGAGTTAGCCAAAGTTCGCCATCTTGTGGTGCTTATATGCAATTCAGAAATTGTGTTATTCATGCTCGCCTGTTATTGATACGTCAAACAGTAAATTAAAAAACTTCATTCACATTAAGATAGAAGTTAGTTTCATTTTCACCCACACCGACATCAAAACGCAGATTAATATTGTCTTTTATATTGAAGCGAAAACCGGTGCCATAGGATGTCATTAACTCATCAGATAATTGGCTCACTTTAGGCGCAACGCTGCCCACCGCGCCCCAAAAAACCATGCCATAACGCTGAAAAATCGGTAATCGATACTCAACTTGGCCCATCATCATTTGCTCGTCACGGTAACGCCCTTTGATATAACCGCGCATGGCGTTAGAGCCACCTAGATCTGGCAGTAAATTCCAAGGTACATCGCCATCAGTAAAGTGCCCTTGCAGTTGCCAAGCGATTAATCCTGGCGCAGACATAGAGCTTAAATCAATGTAATTGGCTAACTCGACATTGTAAGTTGAAAATGACGATGATTGATCGTTTTGATACAGGCCGGCATCCACTTGAAACAACCAACCTTTAGTGGCATTTAAACGGTAATCTCGGGTGTCGTAACTACTACTCACTACCACGCCAGAACTAAAATTATTCGGCAATGTTTCTGTCGCATCTACCGCCATTTCAGGCTCAACTAATGCTAAGTTTTCAGCGCTGGCATAGATAAAATCTGCGCCAACACCAATAAAGAAATTACTGGCAACTTCGGTCATCCACCGTGGTTTAAAACTATAAAGCTGCTCTTCAAACTCATGGTGATTTGCATCGATATTACCTTGCTCGATACCTTGGCCATAATAAACCGCCGCTTCGTTATGCAATTCTAATTGCAGCAATAAACGTTGCTTTCCTTGATTGAAAAACGTCATGTTTTCCACTTCAACGCCGTAAGAATTATTCATCGATACAAATGAGTTCAGTACTAACGATGACGGCTGCTCCTCTGCCGCTGCGCCATCAGTTTTATATAACCCCACCATTAACAAACCTAAGCCAAACTTTTTCTCGGGGGTGTAATAAGCGGTGGGTAAATAGCTCATATCGATGGCTTTAGTGTCATCAAACTCACCATCGGCGCCAAAGACTGACAAAATATCATCAACCCATGTCGGCTGCATATCTTCTGGCGTTTCAAATAAAGGTTCTACTGCGACGCTTGCGTTAGAAAACGCCATAAATACTAGGAATAAAATCCGTTTCATAACAACTCTAATTAATGATGGGAATGGGGGAGTTAATAAACACCTTGTATGCAGCCAATTGACTTGCCGAGTGCATTTTAACAGAGTTTGAGCAATAGAAAATGCCGCTATCGTTGCAATAATAGCGGCATTTATTATCAATGATGGGTTTTATCTCAAACCCATTAACTCAGAGAGTTACTTACCCCAAGGGTTAGTTGGGTCTTGTGATGGCGCAGGTCTTTTGGCGCCCGACTTATCTGAGCTACGATTTTGCGCATAAGCATCTTGTTGTCTTGGCTTATCGCTACCATAACGAGGACGCTGATTTTTAGCCTTCATCGCTTCGTAATTCTCAGTCGCTTTAGCGCGCTGTTCATCTAACAACTCAACCGTTAACTCTTGTGGCTTACGTGGCACGATACCATCAGCAAACCCGCGAGCTCTTGGCTTTAGTTCAAACTGTTCAGCAGTACCTTTTGGCATTTGCTTAAAACGATAAAGATAGAAAGACTCAACTCGCTCTCTAGCCCATTCGGTTTTTTTAAGAAACTTGATACTCGCTTCCATACTTGGATTAAGGTTAAAGCACTCCAACCTCAGTGCCGCATAAAGTACTTTCCAATCATAAAAATCAACCAGCTCAGTCATCATGATGTCTAAACTCAGGCCGTGAAGTGGGTTATTCTGTTGCTTTTCAATCATGTGAGACTCTAATAAAGGATAGTATTTAAAGGGAATGAAGCGGGTTTTGAACTGCTGTGCACATTATAGCGTTTTTAACTGCCTATATTGAGATATTTTTAATATTCAAGTGCGACAAAACCCCGCGTACAGCAAAAGCATGCCATATATCATCTATTCAGTTAATGAGTAACACACTGTATAAAAGCAAATTTTAAAGTCTGTAAAATTAATGCTAATATCCTCAGCTTATTTTTTAACCTCTATTTTAAATATTACTCTCGAAGAGTTATCGGCTTTTACAACTTAAAATCGATGACCATGCTATGTAAAGTATGAGAGTGAGATGCATTTTTAGTTATCAAGGAAGATAATGTGAAGAAAATTTTTATTTTATGCGTTCTATTCGCCATATATCAAAATTGGCCATTATTTCCTAAGAAGTACGACCAAACTAACGAGGTGGTGTTATATGCCACTGACTGGTGTGGATATTGTGAAAAAGCGCGAGTATTCTTTGATAAAAATAATATTGCCTATACTGAATTTGATATTGAAAAGTCAGCTGAAGGTCGGCGTCGTTATGAAAATCTAGGTGGGGATAGCATTCCATTACTGGATATTAATGGCTCCATTATCAGAGGTTATAATGAAAGAAAAATGGCTCAGCAACTATATGAGAAGCGATAATTTCAATCGTAAACCCCATACTTAATCTAAGTATGGGATTTGATAAAATAGCTGTGTTGGTATCGACTACTAACTAAAATGTCGCTGCAAGTATAAGCTGACATAAGCCGCTTCTGGCTTTCAATAACTTAGCTAAAAAATATAACCATATACTGACATAAAATATAACCATAAGCTGACAAATCTTGGAACCCCTTAGTCACGATGGTCATGAGTTGTCATTTTATTACAACTAAAAGCCTATCACTTGCAAACTCATATCTGGACAATTCTGAGTTTAGTATTCTTAGCATTGGAGATATTTTATTTAGGTTCTGGCAGGGCAAAAGGCAAGACCTGACCCCGTTTTCCAAAAGGCTTAATAACCCGATAAAACAATTCGTTTGCCACTGTTGC
>NZ_JAUOQU010000042.1:0-32607 GCF_030547195.1 Shewanella sp. 6_MG-2023
TCTTGGCTGTATTTCACAAAGGCGCCATAGAAGTCTTGACCGTACTCCATGCCGAGGGCCACTTTTTCGCGGCGCTGAGCTAAGTCGAAGCTGTTGATGGCATCAGATGGGGTTAACATGCCATCGTTGTGCCATAGACTACTTTCTACATCACCGGCTTTATAGGTTTTAATCGCATCATAATCGAGGCTAAATTCATACAAGCCAGCTTTACCGCCAGACACGTGAGCAAAGCCATTATCCATGCCTAGCTGATGGGCTTGGATACGGGCTTGATAACCAGACTCACTGTTAAAGCGCACATCACCACTGACGGCAGCAATGCCGCCATCTTTGGCAGTGCCTAAGGCATTACCAGCGTGAATATCACTGATGCTGTTATACCCGGCAGCAACACTGACTTCACCGCTATAACCGACTAGGTTAGTGCAGCGTTTACATTCATATTTATGGGTATTAACCGCGGTGGTATTGGCGTTGCCAACCCCGAAGTTAGCTGCCATGCCAGAGGTGGATACCGCCAGCAGTGACAGGGTAATAATATTCAATTTAAATGACATAATCTTGCTCTCCATTAGCGTTGCAGCAGACTGCCAGCTGGGTGATTAGAACCATGAATTTGGTTGTGACAGTTAAGGCAGCTTTTTCCACCACCAAAGGCATCCATCCCCGGCTCAGGTACAACGCGAGAGGCGTGACCATCGGGTGCATGACATTGCTGACATAACTGCGGTGCGCGGCTATCAAGCATATTGTCGTTGACGCTGCCGTGGGGGTTATGACATGACACGCAGCTTTCAGTCACCGGGGCGTGTTCCCATAGGAAGGGACCACGTTTTTCAGCGTGACAGCTATAACAGGTGTCATTAACGGTTGGTTTAACTAAGGCGTTTTCACTCATTGAACCGTGGGGAGCATGACAATCAATACAGGTCATTTGGTCCCATTTCATTGGGTGTGATGAGCGCTTGTTCATGTCGGCCTTTTCTTGGGTGTGACATGAAGTACAGGTGTCATTCACCGACAGCTTATCTAACGCGGGGTCAGTAGCGGCATGAATGGTGTGACAATCGGCACAGGCAATTTCTTCTAGGTTATGGGTGCTGGTATGCCATGCCATTTGCTCAGGGTCGTTATGACAGCCTTGGCAAACGGTGTTTTGGGTTGGGGCAGACAATTTGCTGTCGGAACCAAACGCAATCATCGGCTCTTTACCGCCACGGTTATGGTTACCTTGAGGGCCATGACAAGCTTCGCACTGTAGGCCTGCCATAGGTGAGTCGCTGCTGGCAATGTTACCGTGCACGCCATCAAATATGTCCATGACGGTTTCATTTTTACGGTGACAGGTTAGGCAGTTGTCGGCGCCTTTAGGGGAGTAGTTGCCTTCAGCGAACTTCTCAACTAACTGTTGTTCTAATTGTGTTGAACTGAGGTCATCCCATGGGGTGGCATTAGCTGTTAAAACGCTGCCACCAAATAACAACAAGGTCAATAATCTGGAATAACATTTACTATGTTTCATCGTGGCACCTTAATAATTTTAACCAATCTACACATACCAGTAACTAAATATATTTTACTTTTTACCTGTGTATATTTCGCCTTTTATCGTTTTCTAAAAAAAACATTGTTTGAACTCGGTCACAAACAATTTAAATGTAAAGGCAAAAAATAATGGTTGTTTTATAGTATTCACAGGAGGTGTCTATGATTAAATTTTTAGTAAGACCAGCTTTAACAGCTAAAGCAATCTTAAATTATTGCCAAGATAATAATGTTATATTGCCAGAAGAGTTTGATGTAATAAGAAGTTTGTCTGATGATGATTTAATCAGTAGCAGTGCTCCCATTAAAATGTTGGAATGTATTGAGCAACAAACAAATAACGCAGAGTTTTTTAGCGAACTAATGAAAGTATGCACAGACACTTGGCTGCAAGCATTTTATCGAATGGTACCCCCGAGAAATGATGCCGATATGGCTTCTCAGCTTGTTGATTTTTATGAAAATATTCATGGGATGAGAATTAATCACAATTGGAGTTTAGTGGAAACGAATGAGACAGTTAGTTTAGTCTCTAAGTCTGCTTTACATGGGAAATTTAATGACTTATTACTTTATAGTTTTTTAATTAAAATGATGAGTCAGCCAAATATTTCTGCCACAGGAACGATAACAGCAGAGTTCAGTTTAAAGAGTGAAGAGTATTTAAAGTATTTAGATTTTCCTGTTGATACAAAATTCGGCACGAATGATACAAATGTGGGTAAGTTTGTGTTTTCTGTTTCTAAGTTGTGTGATAGTAAAGTTTATAATCCGATGTTTCTAAGTAAAAGAATTACTGATTATGATTTGCTTATAGCGGCAAGTAATATGATCCCAATTAATAAGCTTAATATTTCTTCTTTGGCATTTATATTAGGTATTTCACCACGTTCATTAACAAAAGTGGTTGAAGAAATGGGAATATCCCTTAAGACATTAATTAATAATGTTAAATATAAAAAAGCGCGCAGATTATTAGAAATGAATAATGGCAATATTAAGCTGACCGCGTGTGATTGTGGTTTTACCGATCAGGGCAGATTAACTAAAATCTTTAATCAAACTATGGGCATTTCCCCAAGTGAATTCTTGCTTACTAAATAATACCTTAGCTGCCGATGAGTGACTGGTGAATCCGTTAGTTATTCACCAGTGGAGCCGCATTTGCTACAGTCCTAATCACTTCAACTAGTATCACTTCAACTACTACCGTTTCAACTACTATCGCAGTTAACATTTACCCATATTATATTGCTGTTTACGCTGTTGCTTGCGCTCAGATTCTAAACGCGCCATGGCGGTTAACACTCGTTGGCTGTTGTCTTGTAGGTTTGAGTTGGCGTATTGCGCATCATCACTAATGGTTTGTGCATAATGCACCGCCAGCGACATAATTAACTGCTCGGGTTGTGTCAGCAGTTTATGCTCCAGCTCCTTAATAAACATCAATAAAAAGCACTGGAACAGGGTGTCAAAAACCTGCTCCATATCCATGCTGTAATGTTCATTTTTAGGCTTTGGTGGTAATTCGATCATCGCGGCGATGAGGCTGCACACTGTCGAGCAAGGCGTAGCGCCGACAAATAGCTCACCAATGTCCTTATCTTGAGCAAAGAACTGTTGTAATTGCAGGGCAAAATCTGCTTTGTTCCACTGCTGGGCGACGGATCGAATGACACTCATAAGCTTTTCCTACTAGCGAAATAAACGCATTGGCATTGGGATGATATTTAATGTCTTAGCTAATACGTTTTCAAAATCGCTTGCTAGTAGGGCGATACCTTTATAGAAATCGGTTTCAGCATGTTTTATAGCGAGTTCGTGACAGCGACCTGACCATGGCAACATGTGTTGTTGCAATAACACCATAAGCGCTTCTTTAGCTGGCTTATTGTCTGGCTCATCAATTAATTGCTGCAGTAATTGATCAATGACCGCGTAGAACAAAGCGATATGGTCTACTGGTTGGTTGTGCTTTAAATCGAAGCTTATTCCGAATTGCTTGTAAAAGCGCATGAGCTCAACAGTGGATTGATCATTAATGATGTTTTGCTCACCTAAATATACTGAACCCCATGGCATCGCTTTGGGTGTACCAGGACCAAAAAATAATTGACCATAATCAAGCTTAACTTCATTCAGCTGTGAAATTTCCCATTGACTAGAAAATTGACTGAGTAATGTTTTACCTAATTTATTTTGTTCTGAATGATTGAGTTCAGGCCACTCTATCCCAAGTTGGTCATCAACCAGTTGCTGAATCGATTGTTCAGAAGGGTAGTCAAGAAGTGAGTTATGTAAAATACGGGCTATTGCTTGTAACTCTTGGTAATTATCATTTGCTTGCATGAGCAATGTCCTTTAATTAAAGACGCCGCGAAGGGCGTCATAAATCATTTAAACTTCTGAGTAGTTCAGCACTTCACCACTTCGGCCACCATTTTTATTGGCTTTGATGATTAGGTTTGGTGTAGTGATGCTTTCAGATGGCAATGGAGCAATGTGACCATCGCCATTGCCATATTTAGCTTTAAGGTTTTCCATGGTGTCGAAATCCATTGCTCGAAGTGGGCATGAGTCAACACATATTGGTTTTTTTCCTTCAGCTAAGCGGTCAAAACAACCGTCACACTTGGTCATCACTTTACGTTGCGTATCTAACTGTGGCGCATCGTAAGGACATGCCTGAGCACAGCTATTACAACCGATACATAAGTCAGTCGCAACGTGCACTAAACCGTCTTCACGGCGCTTGTGCATTGCACCTGTTGGACAAGCTTTAACACAAACAGGCTCTGAACAGTGGTTACAACCAATTGAAGTATAGTAAGTGAATACATCTTGCTCGAAACTTCCGTCAGCATTCTCAGACCAAGAACCACCACCGTATTCGTAAACTCGACGCCAGTTAACACCAGCTAATGCTGGGACACCTTGATCTTCATGGTTATTACCAGTGCGAATAATTTCACTTTGTCTGTCTTTACAAGATACGTGACACGCTTTACAGCCAGTACACTTGGTGGTGTCTAAATAAAAACCGTATTGAATTTGTTCTGTCATTTCTTAATACTCCATCAAGCTCTAGCGATTTGAACGCGGTTGGTATGTTGTGGGTTACCTTTAGCTGCTGGACTAGGTTGGTAACGAGTCAATGTGTTAATACATCCACCCACGTCTACTATATGCCCTGATGGGCCAACTTTACCGGCTGGATCTGGTGTGTACCAAGCACCTTGACCAAGTGCAGCTACTCCAGGCGCAACGCGGGGAGTGATGCGAACAGGTAACTCAATCGTGCCGCGCTTGCTCCATACATGAACTTTAGCGCCTTGCTCTAAACCACGGGCATAAGCATCTTTTGGGTTCATCCAAACTGCATCTTCAACAGCTTCACGTAACCAAGGCACATTGTGATAACTAGAGTGAGTACGCCCTTTACTGTGGTAGCCCATTAATTGAAGTGGGTAGTCATCGACAGTATCTTCATCGTCATAACCTTCCCATGTTTTTTGGTATTTAGGTAAGCCGGTGATCGCGTCGCCTTTTACTTCATCATCGAACGTCCACTCAGCACCTTTCTGTGCAAAGTCTAGTGAGTATATTTCGATTTTTCCTGATGGCGTTCCTAGTGCATTTCCACCATTGATATAGCTATCTAAGGCTAAACGTTTAGTACCGTTGAAAGAGCGGAATACACCGATCTCTTGCGCTTCTGAATAAGTAGAAGGCATTGGAGGTATAGCATCAGCACTCGTAGGACGTTCTAATGTGCCGGCATATAGTTCATCAAGCCATTGTGCTTCGTCTTTGCCTTCTGAGTATTGTTCATAAACACCCATCTTTTTGGCAATTTCGCCACACATATCGTACATCGACTTACATTCCCATAGTGGGTCTACAGCTGCTTCCATAGCGACAAGGTAACCCATTAGGCCAGTTGCATAGCTGTTATCGATAAGGTCGTTAGACTCTAACCAACTTGTGTCAGGTAGTAAGATATCTGCATAACGTGCAGATGGTGTCATCCAACAATCACTAACAACAATGAGTCCACAACCACCTTCATTTTCTTCAAGCTTCAAGATTTCATCAGTACCATTTGAATCAGAGTGCTGATTGATCAAAGAGTTTGAGTTAATTGCAAAAATGGCTTTTACATTGTGACCTAGTGGTGTATCTAAGTCCTCGGTACCACGAACTCCATCTGCACGTGCTGTCATTTCTTCACCACGTAAAATCGCATCAGAGAATGTGAAGAATGAAATAGATTCTTTTATAGGATTTGATAACCCCCCCATTGCAGACTTGCTCATACCGCCCTGTACGGGTAAAGCACCATTATTGACACCTGCTTTACCAACTTTACCGGTAAGTAGCGGCAACATGTAACAAGCACGCATCGTTTGCTCGCCGTTAGCATGGCGATTAGGTCCTGCACCAGTAATAATATAAGGCGCATTGGCATTCATAACTTTAGAAGCGATACTCTTGATACTTGATGCTGAAATACCACAAATCTTAGCAGCCCACTCAGGTGTTTTAGCTTCAGTAAACTTGCCAATACCTAAAATGTAATCATGATAATTTTCTTCTACGTTAACGAATTTTGCGTAGCTTCTTTTATCTTCATCTTCTGAGCTTTCAAACTCTGTTTTTAGGTTTTCAAGTGAAGCTCGGTCGTAACCCACACAGTATTGATCTAAAAAGGCTTTAGAGTTTTCGGCTACCCAACCTGAATTGATCATCTCAAAAGCAATCGCTTCTATGAATACCGCATCAGTACCTGGACGAATTGGATGCCAACTATCTTCTTTACCTGCCATTGAGTCGGTATAGCGAGGATCAACCATGATGACTTCAAGACTTGGGTTCTTTTCTAGTGCTTTGAGGAAATCATAGCCTTCACCAGAACCGGATTGACGCATCTCGCTTGGGTTATAACCAATACCCAAGAAAAGGTCACTGTCTTCAACACAAACCATTGAAGAGCCATTTGTTGAACCACCAGCCCAAGTCGCATAAGCTGCTTCGGTTTGCTGTGCCCAAGAATAGTTACCATAGATGTTAAGGAATCCACCATTAAGGTTTAACAAACGATTGAAACAGTTTGAACTTGCAAAACCGTAGTATGCACCAGAACCATATAATTTTAGGATTGAGCGATTACCGTACTGTTCAGTGATACGAGCTAGCTCACTCGCCACCATAGAAGAGGCTTCATCCCAACTCATTGGTACAAACTTTCCTTCGCCACGTTTACCAACACGTTTCATTGGTGTTTTTAAACGATCTGGCGCATAAGTACGCTGCTTTAATGAACGACCACGAGCACAAGCACGGATTTGATGGTTAACGCCGTATTCGTCGCTTGTTTCATTATCAGCTTCAACACGGGTAATAACACCATCTTGACTAAAAACTTTTACTGGGCAGTTAGAACCACAGTTTACTAAACATGCAGACCATGTTTGAGTTTCATCAACAGGTGGTTGTGGAGGTAGTGGCTCAGCATCTTTTGAGCTGGTGTTACAACCCGTTACCGTTGCGGCACAACCTAATGCAGCACTCGCCTTTAAGAAACTTCTGCGTTCCATATTCATTCCTCTTACTAAAATATTTTTGCGTAATTAGGTTAACGACTACAGCACATAGCTGAAATTCAGCATGATCTGATGGGCGTTATAGTTGTGATTTAGCTCGCCTAAAGTGACCATGCCTGGTACTTCATCTGGCGATATTTGAGCATCATCGGTGTCGTAATAGCGTTCGTAGCGGTACGTCAGCTTTAAGGCCATGTCGTCACTTAAGGCGTAGTTGGCATATAAGCTGGCGCTATGGTTATAAGAATAATAATCACCGTATGGCGTGGTGCCATCACTGGTAACGCAGGTATCACTGCTTGAGTTACTGAATAGGTAATCAGCCCCTAAAGTCAGTTGATCCTGCATTAATCCGCCGTAGCTCACGCCGGCGCCCATATTGATAAATTTGTCTTCAATATCGGCGTACCAATCAGGGTCGCTATAATTTTGGCTGCCAGCTTGAGCTGAATTAATCCACTGTTGTCCGGCAAAACCATAAGCTGATAATTGCTTGCTAAGTTGTAGGTTTACATTGATGTCGTAACCGTAATCTTCTGATTCCGTTAAGCCGATAACAGTATCGTCATAGTCATCTATGGCGTAGCGTCCAGTGAAGTCGATGCTTAACCAATCAAGTGGGCTGTGATTAACGCGCAGCTCGATATCGTTACGGGTTCTATCAGCAAGATAGTACTTACGCATTAGGCTGTTATCTTCAGATGACGTTAGCTCATTGGTTAAATACTCAGAGCCGCCGCGATTGCTGTGGCTGGCTTTAACATTGATATTGACGTTATCAATGGCGCGAATACTGAACTTGGCCCATAGGTTGTCTTCGTTAGTTTGTTCGCGGTCGCTGTAAGTACGTTCAACATCTTTGCGATCGTAACCTGCTTGTAAGCGGTAACCACTGCTGATGCGGTAGCTGGCATTCACTTTATAGCTTGAGCGTTCGATATCAGTGGCAACGTTTTCTTTGAAGCTGCCACTTAAGCTATTAAAGTCGTATTGCTGGAATTCAAATACCGAGCTGTTGTTTTCACGGTTGCTGTAGTCATAACTCGCACCCAGACGTAAACGGTTGCTCAACATTGAGGTGATATTGAAGCTCGCATCAGTGGTGTCGACTTCACCATCCCAGTTTTGGATTGGATTACCAGCCACTTGAATGAGGTCATCATCTTGGATCATGCGGCCAACAATAAAGCGCCCTGACATCACAGTGCGATCTAATTGATATTGGCCCGACAGTGATACTTGATGAGCTTCATTGTCAGGGGTTGCTGCATACAAGTCGTATGAATACGGTAAGCTTAAATCGTTGACATTATTTTTGTACTGACTACCAAAATAGCTCAGTTCAGTTAACCAGTTGTCGCCAGTAAGGGCGGCGCCTGCGGTAAATGAATCAGTGGTCGAGTCGACAACTAAACCAATATTTACCGGGCTTGGGGTAACAATGCTACTGCTCTTGTAACCGCTTTTATCTTCGGTTTCATAACGCAGGTAGCCTTGATAAAAATCTTGCTTAACTTTGGCACCAAAGCCCATTTTTTCACGTTGCTGTGATAGCTCAAAGGTGTATGGCTCATCACTTGGCAGCATCATGCCGTCGTCATAATAAAGCTGACTTTGAGCATCACCTGATTGATAGGTGGTCAATAATTGGTAATCGGCATCAACTGAGAACAATCCAGCTTTACCGACGCTGACATTCGCTGAGCTGTTTTCAAAACCCAGTTGGTTAGCTTGAATGCTCGCTTGATAGCCGCTATCGCCTTGGTAGTTCACATCACCGCTAACGGCAGTGACAAAACCGTCTTGATCAGTACCAAAGGCATTAGCAGCATGAACATCATCACTGCTAATGTAACCCGCGGCAACACTGATACTGCCGTTATAGCCAGTGTTAGCTTCACAGCGCTGACATTGATATTTTTGCTGATCAACATTAGCGGTATTGGCTTTACCTACCGCAAAGTCAGCCGCCATAGCGGGGGCTGAGGCAATCACTAATGAGGCGGTAATAAAATTAAGTTTAAAATTCATTGTTGTTGTCCTCATTTAGCGTTGCAGCAAGCTGCCAGCAGGGTGGTTAGAACCATGAATTTGGCTGTGGCAATTTAAACAACTTTTGCCGCCGCCAAAGGCATCCATTCCTGGTTGTGGTACTACGCGGCTGGCATGGCCATCATCGGCATGGCATTGCTGACAAAGCTGCGGAGCACGGTTGTTGAGCATAGATTCGTTAACGCTGCCGTGTGGGTTATGACAAGTGACGCAGTTTTCAGTCACTGGAGCATGTTCCCATAACACTGGGCCGCGCATTTCTGCATGACAGCTATAACAAGTGTCATTAATAGAAGGTTTATTTAACGCGCTTTCAGTCATAGAACCATGGGGAGAATGACAGTCAACACAGGTCATTTGATCCCATTTTAGTGGATGTGATGAACGCTTATTCATGTCGGCTTTTTCTTGGGTGTGACATGAGGTACAGGTGTCATTCACTGACATTTTGTCTAATGCAGGGTCAGTGGCGGCGTGAATGTTATGACAATCAGCACAGGCAATTTCTTCCAGATTATGGGTACTGGTATGCCACGCCATTTGCTCAGGATCGTTATGACAGCCCTGACAAACGGTATTTTGTGCTTGGGTTGATAACTTGCTGTCTTGGCCAAATTGGATCATTGGCTCTTTGCCGCCACGGTTATGGTTACCTTGAGGGCCATGACAAGCTTCGCACTGCAGCCCCGCCATTGGCGAGTCACTATTAGTTAAGTTGCCATGGGCGCCTTTGAAGATATCCATGACTTTGTCATTTTTGCGGTGACACATTAAGCAGTTGTCTGCCCCTTTAGGGGAATACTTACCAGCAGCGAACTTTTCAACTAATTGTTGCTCTAATTGGTCTGCTGGCATGTCATCCCATGGCGAAGAGATAGCACTAAATGAGCATAAACAGAGCGTTATGCTGATATAGGTTATGAATTTACGATACCAGTTCATCAAGTTACCTGACCTTATTAAATCGAATGTTAAAAAATATACTAATCAATAAGGGGTATTTTAAAGATCTATAGAAATCTAATCGATAAATTTGAGTTGTCGTAAAACGACATATGTGATCGCGGTCAGTCTTTTAAGTATCAAAAGCTAATAAAATGTATAATCGTTGAACTTGATGAATAATTAGTTGTCTTGCCATGATTAAATATAAATGTCGCCCCGCTATTCATACTAAATTAGTGTGTGAATATTGTGAGTCAATTAATTTTGTCTTGCCTAATAAATATCATCATTATAAGTACCTTGCTGATACCGATTTAATTGGTTTTAAGATTATTACTAATTTATTAAACTTTATTGAAAGTAATAATGAGAATAACTATTTCTTTATTGATTTATTAGGTTATTTTAATCAGCGGATAATAGAATTTACTAAAATAGATCTATCTTCTGATATTAGCATTGCACAAAAATTATTAGCGTTTACTCAGTTTTATAATCAAGTATCTGATCTGAATTGGCATAACGTTGAAACAGACAATAGCTTAGCTTTGGTGGCAAAACGTAACACTCAGTCCGTGGCGTCCAAGTACGACGATCTATTCATTTACTCCAGTGTTATTAATATCTTACACTGTAGGGTAAATGAAAAATCGAATGTAATTATAGAGTTACCATTCGAAAGTGCTTTTTATGGTGTCAATGTGGCGTTGTTCAATAAGGTCACTTTTAATTGCCAAGCATTCTCCGTGATAGTGCCTAAAGAAGAGGGCGAAGCATGCTCATTGACGGTGGCGACAGCAGCATCATTTTCCAGTCTTGATCGTATTCGGGCTGCGGCCAATAGTATCCCACCATCAGAATTGAGTTTAGCTAGCCTTGCAAACCTCATTGGTGTTTCTGAGCGAGGTTTACAACGTGAACTTAAAAGTCATAATATTTGTGTAAAGGATATGATTAATAAAGTTAGAATAGATTTTATCATTTCTATTTTAAATAAAAACAATGGCAATATAAAACAATCAGCTTATGAAAGTGGCTTTAAAGACCTGCCAAGTTTTAGTCGTTACTTTTCTAAAATAACAGGCATTTCGCCCACTCGTTATGTAAAAGATAATATAACTATCAATATGCAACTTTAGGTTTAAGTAACGAATCTAAATGATAACCATTATTAAATGTGAATAAGAGTTTGAATTAAAAATCATTAACTTACAATTTTGAAGCGTAAAGCTAACATCATTTCAGCATTATCATTCTGCAATTAATCTCATTCTTTGTCGTTAAAACCCTTAAAAATCATCGATTGTTCATAAACGTTTGCGGTTGATTATGCTATCTTTGACCTCATTTGTTATTCAAAGCCAAATAGACCTTTTATGCCAAGTATTGCTCAAATAATCGCTCAAGAACTGAATGTTCGTGAGCAACAAGTCTCAGCGACGATTAACTTACTCGATGATGGTTCTACCGTTCCTTTTGTTGCCCGCTACCGTAAAGAAGCCACTGGTGGTTTAGATGATGCGCAACTGCGAACCCTAAATAGTCGCTTAAGCTATTTACGTGAATTAGCCGAGCGCAGACAAGTTATTCTTTCTAGCATTGATACCCAAGGCAAATTAACCCCAGCATTGCAGCAAGCCATTAATGCCGCTGACAGCAAAACCCGCCTAGAAGATTTATACCTTCCTTTTAAACCGAAACGCCGCACTAAAGGTCAAATTGCTATTGAAGCTGGTTTGTTGCCTTTAGCTGACTTTTTACTGGCTAATCGTAGTATTAATCTTGAAGCAAAAGCGGCTGAATTTATCAATGCCGACGCCGGCTTTGGCGATGCGAAAGCGGTTTTAGACGGCGCGCGTTTTATCTTAATGGAACGTTTTGCTGAAGATGCAGATTTACTGCAAAAAGTGCGTAAGCATTTAAGCCAACAGGCAGTGCTTGAAAGCCGCCTAGTTAAAGGTAAAGAAAAAGAAGGCGCAAAATTTCGCGATTACTTTGAGCATACTGAAGCCATTACCAAAGCGCCTTCCCATCGGGCCCTGGCCATGCTGCGCGGCCGCAATGAAGGTGCGCTCAGTTTATCGATGAATGCAGACCCTAAAGCTGAAGTGGCGCAAAGCAGTTATTGCGTGGTGATTATTGCCGATCATTTCAAACTAAAGTTTTCAGACTCGAGTGTCGATCAGTGGCTTAAAACTGTGGTTACCGCCACTTGGCGCATCAAGATTGCGCTGCAAATGGAAACCGAGTTTATTAGCCAAATGCGTGAGCGCGCTGAAGCTGAAGCCATTAATGTGTTTGCCCGTAATTTAGGTGATTTATTAATGGCAGCGCCTGCTGGCGCTAAAGCAACCATGGGCTTAGATCCTGGGCTGCGCACCGGCGTTAAAGTGGCGATTGTCGATAACACCGGTAAGTTTGTGGCCCATACCACTATCTTCCCTCATGCGCCGCAAAACGTGTGGGACAAGTCAATCCGCACTTTAGCGAACCTGATAAAAATGCATAAAGTGGAGATCATCGCCATTGGCAATGGTACCGCCTCACGTGAAACGGATAAATTAGCCGCTGAAGTGATGAGCTTTATGAAAGAGACGCATCCAAGCTTGACCAAGGTGATGGTCAGTGAAGCGGGCGCATCAGTGTACTCAGCATCAGAGCTGGCTTCTGAGGAGTTCCCTAACTTAGATGTATCGATCCGCGGCGCAGTATCGATTGCCCGTCGACTACAAGATCCATTAGCTGAACTCGTTAAAATTGAGCCAAAATCCATTGGCGTAGGCCAATATCAACATGATGTGAGCCAAAGCCAACTATCAAGCTCGCTTGAAGCGGTCGTAGAAGATTGTGTAAATGGCGTGGGCGTTGATTTAAATATGGCATCAGCACCATTATTGGCGCAGGTGGCCGGTTTAAATAAAACCTTAGCTAAAAACGTGGTTAACTACCGCGATGAAAACGGTAAATTTGAAAGCCGTAAACAATTGCTTAAAGTGGCGCGTTTAGGGCCAAAGGCCTTTGAGCAAGCAGCCGGTTTCTTACGTATTAGCGATGCTAAAAATCCATTAGATGGTTCATCTGTTCACCCTGAAGCCTACAAATTGGTTGAAGCCATTGCCAGTGCCAAGCAGCAAACTGTGGCCAGCTTAATGGGTAATAGCGAATTGTTATCCCAGCTAAATGCTGCCGAGTTTGTTACTGATGAATTTGGTTTACCCACCATCAGCGATATCTTGAAAGAGCTAGACAAGCCTGGGCGTGACCCTCGTGGTGAGTTCAAAACCGCCAGCTTTAAAGAAGGTGTTGAAGAGCTTAAAGACCTGAAGCTAGAGATGATCCTAGAAGGCGTGGTCACCAATGTGACTAACTTTGGCGCTTTTGTCGATGTAGGCGTACATCAAGATGGTTTAGTGCATATTTCGTCACTTACTGACAAGTTTGTTAGCGATCCTCACACCATAGTTAAAGCGGGTGATGTGGTTAAAGTTAAAGTGATGGAAGTGGATGTAGAGCGTCGCCGTATCGCATTAAGTATGCGCCTTGATGAAGCACTACCCACAGCGAAAACCGCTAATCAATCTAAATCAGCCAACAGCAAGCCTACACATAAAGCTAGCGGGAATAAATCAGGGCAAAAGTCAGCCCATAAACCGCAAAAGGCCCCAGCTAATGCCGCTATGGGTAATGCCTTTGCTGACGCCTTTGCTAAGCTGAAAAAGTAACACCGCTAATGTGTTTGGCTTAGGGTTAAACCAAAAAAGGCCTTAACATCGTGAGAATACTCGTGACTGTTAAGGCCTTTTTATTTTGTAAAATTTATAGTGCGACCAATTAAGCGATATGAGTCATTTCGTTTAAAATGAACTGCTCAACAGCACCTTCGGTTGCCACCATATACTCGGCTAAATGTGCGTTACCCATGTGTGCTTGCCATAATTCACGGCTTTCCCAGTTTTCATAAAACATGAAATGTGCAGGGTTTTCGTTGTCTTGATGTAAGTCGTAATTGATGCAACCGGCTTCAGCGCGAGTTATATCCATAAGTTTTAGTAGTTCCGCTTTAACCAGCTCTACTTTGTCAGTTTTGGTAATGATGTTTGCTACGATAGTTAAGCTAGCCATGATGATAGTTCCTATAATGTATCAAGTTGAATTTGGTTCAGCCCTGTTGCTGATGAAGCTATATTAGCCATTACTTACTGGTGAATAAATAGGCTGTCATTTGAGTTATTATCAAAAATTAATAGATAATCTTTTGAAGTGAATGTGTGATTGATGCTTATGGCCTAAATAACGACTATTACCTAATACAATGATTGGCGGGTAATAATGATTAGTTAGTAATCGTTCGGCCATAATAAGTGAAGACATCAAGCCCGTTAATTAAAGTGAGAGCAGGGTTAGACTAATATCAGCAGATGAGCGAGTGGCGAAGGGGTGGTGCATTGCTGGTAACATGTGGCTATGTGCTGGCCAAATTGTTTATAAAACTCATCAGAATGCTGCTTTATCTGTTGTTTAACTTCGGTTTTTTTATTGTTATCGCTGTTAATTGCAGTCGACTTAGTGGGCGTTTGGGGCTGAATGTCACGACGGCTAACAGTGGGATTATTTCTGGCTGCTACTCGCAGCAGTTGTGGCAATAAGCCGGTTAACGGTGCGCTTTGAGGTGCTTGCTGTTGTAAAGCTGATTGTTGGGATAGATGCTGCTGATTCTGTTGATCTGAGGATTGTCGCTGCTGGCGATGCTTTTCCTCTATGGTATTTAAACGGAATAATGATTCGTTTTTTTGATTTAGCGCCCGTTCATGGTGGGGCTTAGTTAACGCTTGTGGCGGTAATATTGGCTTTGCCTGCTGATTATCCGCCCGAGCAAGATCCGTTGCAACATTACTTGTTGCAAGCGGTACTTGGGGATAATTAGTGACAATTAGCATAACACTCACTTAAAAAACAAACAGTTAATGTTTAAATTATAACCAAATGCTAGCAGGTTTTATAGCCTATATTTGATGTTTTTTTATCCATGGCAATAAGCCATCTAAAAAGGCCTGTGGGTGTGAAATAAACGGCGCATGGGAGGCTTTATTGTGGACAATGTCAGTAATATTACTGGCTTGGGGTAACTGGCGGATGATGGTTCTGGGTACTAAGGCATCGCATTTGCCCCAAATACGTAACCATGGCTGGCTGATATCGTTAAGCCGGGGCCGCAAATCAACCTCTTTGAGCATATCTAAGCCTTGATCGAGTACTGCTTGGGTCGGTAAAGGTTTAGCCAACACTAATTTTTTTATCGCTACAATATCTTGTTTGGCCGAGTCACTGCCCATGGCTTGAATCGCTAAAAATCGCTCGACAGTTTTGGCTAGATTGACATTTAATTGCTGGTGAAATTGCGTGAGCACTGCAGGGGCGATCCCCGGCCACTGATTTTGCTCTTGGGCCATAAAGCAAGGCGAAGAGGCTACAGTGATCAGCGCTTTTACCGACTGAGGATGATTTAGGGCAATTTGAGTGGCAACTAAGCCCCCCAATGACCAACCAAGCCAGATGGCATTTTCTGGTAGAGCTTTAGCTAACGCTGCTGCCCATGCTTCAATATTATCGCTATTTGCTTGGCTATCACCAAAGCCCGGCAAGTCGACATAATGCACTCTATACTCTGATAATGCGGTTTGTAGCGGCTGAAAAACCGCAGAGTTCACCCCCCAGCCATGTAGCAATACGATATCAATAACGTCGGTGCTATTTTCATGAGTCATATCTGTATGAGAAATAGCTTTAGGCGTAATAGTAGTAATGTGCAGCGCTGGTGGATTCAAAGGCTAACCTCAAAAAGTGGCGATTAATAAATGATCGCTGGTTAAAACAACTGTCATACAGGATAAGGATATTCTATGGCTTGGCAACTCTCAAAACTCCTCAAGCTCAATTTGCGCAATAATACAGCGCGGTTAGTTTCATTGATGGCTGCAGTGGCAGCTAACCTGCCTAACCGCTGCTTGTTATGTCAACAAGATATCATTCAGTACTCTGCAGCTAAACCGCATACGGGGGTGTGTCAGACCTGCCTTGTGGCGGGGCTTTATCAGCAGGAAGTCTGTTTAGGTTGTGGTAAATCGATGCCGTTATTGCAAGTGTATTGCGGCCACTGCCAGCATATTGAACCCATGTTAGTCATTGCCCCTTGCAGTTATCATCAAGGCTTAGGGGAGTTAATAGCTGGGATTAAATATCAGCAGCAATGCGCGCCATTAGCGGCCTTGGTGCAAGTATTAGCCGTAAGGGTGATGGATTTGGCGGCCAGAGGTTTAATTCAACTTCCCCAAGTGCTCATTCCGGTGCCGCTACATCGCAATCGCTTAAAGCTGCGCGGTTTTAATCAAGCTTGGCTGATTGCTAAAGAGCTCAGTGCGCAAATTGGTATTCCGATGGACGATAGTTTATTGGTGCGCTGCGTTGATACCAAGGCCCAAGCGGGACTTAATGGTAAGCAGCGACGCTTAAATTGCGCCGATGCATTTACGTTGCAGCGAGATAACCCCTACCAGCGGGTGGCGCTTATCGATGATGTGGTGACCACAGGCACCACGGTGAATGAAATTAGCCGCTTATTTGCGGCGCACTATACCCATGTGCAAACTTGGTGCTTAGCAAGGGCTGAAGCACCGGGATTATTATGAAAGGCAGACTGTAAATTAGTCAGTTATTTTTGGATAAAATACAGCGCATTGGCGTAGACTTTTTCAGAGCCTAACCATATATTTCTAAACAAAAAATTATCTGTTAATGCCACAACATGCCCTTTGCCTTTGGGCTCAACAATCATTGCTGGGGTGTTGGCAAAAGCGCGCTGATATTCCTTAGCAAGGTAACCGCTCATCAGTGGCTCATTGGTATAGTCCGCCGCCACAATAAATGGCGTGGAAGTGAGGTTAAAGCTTATCTCACGGTTTTTCATCACTTGCAGCGGGTTAGGTAAACCAAAGTTGATTGGATGGGTTTCATCCAGTGTTAACGCCACAATGGCGCCGCCGATGGATTGTCTGGCATTTAATTTAGACTTATCCGCATAACTCATCCCTGAAGTGCTAAATAATTTATTCAGCTCTAGTCTGGTTTTAGGCTGAGACTTAAGAATATTGCGCTTATTGAGCCATACCAGCGCCCGCTTTTGCGCCACGATAGTGCCGCCATCCATTACAAATTTGCCCAGCTTTCTTGCGCTGGCATCACTGATTAAATGATAAGGCCCATCAGCCATAAAAATGTGGCTATAGCCTGATAAATCAATGCCTGCTAGTCGATTGCTGTCCACCATAGTGACAGGTGCTGCAAGCGTTTGATCAAGGTAATACCACATTTGCCCGGTTTCTGAGGCGTTAGTATCTATGCCTGTGAGCAGTAACGGCTTAATGGGGTTGATCACGCTAAATTCATCACTGCCAAGATCCATTCCCGCTAAGGTATGTGAGCTGCTTGCTGCAGTGACAACTACTTGGTATTGCGTGGCAAGCTGGCTAACAAGTAAGGCGATATTGCCTTTGTAGTTGGGCTGGCGTAAGGGAATTTGCAGGCTACCCGCTGTGAAGTCTATTGCTGCTGACTTTTTGGCGTTAGAGCTGCGATCAGGCAGGCTAAAGGGCTTTTTAGCGTATTTAACCTGTACCCCTTGGCTAAGTAATTGCTGCAACATGGGCGCCGCGGCCGCTTGTTGCCAGTCAATAATAAAGGCCACATTGCTGGCGTTATCTAGCTGCTCAGTCGCCGCGACATATGGCGTGTTATTGGTGAGATATTTGGGGTTGGGTTTAGCATTTTCACTGATACTTAAGCCCAGAGCTGATTCAAAATTCCAAGTGGAAATATCATAAAAGGTTTCATCTTTAAACTCAGTGCGCTTATCAAACAATGCTTGCAATAAGTCATGCTGTGGCTGACTTTGAGGAATGAACAGGCTGTTTGACGGCTTAAAGAGTATGTCATCGTTTTCCAGCTCACGGTTTAGATATTTGAAGCTGATTTGGTGTTGCTGCAATATCGTTGCAAGCTCAGTGATATGGGCATTACCGCCATGGGCTTTGATAAGGCGGCCAGTTTGTTTACCGTCACGGGTGCGCTTACTGTTGCGAGCAAAAAAATCACTTTGGTATGTCATCAATTTTTTACGTAGCGCATGGGCGCCTTGCAGGCTTGATAGTGAAGTAGAAAATTGATTATCAATACTATTTTGCAAGGTGACCACACCATTGGGGGACTCTTGGGCTTGACCACGGGAGCTAGCTTGCTCAAACAAAATACCCACAGCGCCATTGATATCAGGGTAGGTTGAGCCTTTACCATAGAAAAAGTCATCAAACATCTGCCCGCTAAAATATGGCTGCTTAACCTCATCCAGCGCTTTACGATGATAGGCCGCTAGCTCATTGGATAACATTTGATTGGCAGGATTGGTCAGCGGATTGACTCTATCAGCGACACCAGGTTGAAAGAAGTAGGTTTGGTCTTGCCACATCTCGTGGAAATCCCCTACATAATGGGGCTGCCATTTATGGAAAAACGCCACTCTGCCTTGAGAGGCGGGGTGGCGCAGAAATAGCCAGTCACGGTTTAAGTCAGCGAAATGGTGATTAAAACGTCCGCCGGGCCAATCTTGATTATGCTCACGATGATTAGGATCGGTAATAATCACTTGGCCTCGATTGCTATTTGCCCAGTTAGCAAAGCGATCAAAACCATCAGGGTTCTGGGTCGGAGTCAGTAAAATAACCGTATTATCGAGTAATTCTTTTACCCAATCTTCATCAGATGCGGCAAGATAATGGCTTAACGCCACCGCCGCATGGGCGCCACTGGCTTCATCGCCATGAATTGAATAGGCCAACCAGATAATCAATGGGCTTTGCTGTAATGGACCTTGTTGTTTGACACCGTATTTTACTTGGCTGCGTTGTTCGAGGATTTCAGCTAGCCGCTGTTGGTTGTCATCTGAGGTAATGACCGCGCTAAGTTGCTGGCGTTTTTCATAGGAGTAACCAGCAGAATCTAAAGAAACTCGCGAACTTTGGCTGGCTAATAGTTGTAAATAGTGATTAATTTGATCATGTCTTAAATGCCACTCGCCCAATGGATAACCTAAATATTCAGTAGGTTGGGTGATTTTTTTATTAATTTTCTCAGCCCCGAGGCGCTGCTCAATGCGGGAATCAGCCTGCGCCACGGTAAATAATGGCATACAGATAATGAAGCCGAAAAAGGTGCCTTTAGCGAGACGAGTAAACAATGCATTGAAGCTAATCATATAAGAAACAACATCATAAAAAGAAAACAATACAATCACCATAAAGTGATTAAACTTAAATCGCCATTAAAAAGCGCAATTTCTCGGTGTTTTTTATGCAACTTGCTCACTGCAGGACTACAAAGCCGTCGCAACTAGGAGTATCATAGCGCTAATTCTTACTAAATTACTCAAGTACTATTTTTAGTACACTTTAAAGTACTATCTAACGGAGCAGTTTTTATGATCAACATTTCTGATACGGCTCAGGCGCATTTTGTTAAATTACTGGCCGATCAACCTGAAGGCACGCATATCCGTGTGTTTGTAATCAGCCCGGGTACTGCCCAAGCTGAGTGCGGCGTGTCTTATTGTCCACCTGACGCTGTAGAAGCGGATGACACTGAATTACCTTTCAACGGCTTCAGTGCCATGGTTGACGAAAAAAGCGCACCATTTTTAGAAGAAGCGAGCATTGATTTTGTTACTGACCAATTAGGTTCGCAGCTAACCTTAAAAGCGCCAAACGCTAAAATGCGTAAAGTGTCTTCAGATGCGCCATTAAAAGAGCGTATTGAATATGTGATTCAATCAGAGATTAACCCGCAGTTAGCAAGCCATGGTGGTAACATCATGCTAGTTGAAATCACGGAAGATGCAGTTGCAGTACTGCAGTTTGGTGGTGGTTGTAATGGTTGTTCTCAAGTTGATATCACTTTAAAAGATGGCATTGAGAAACAGTTACTGGAGATGTTCCCTGGTGAGCTCTCTGGTGTGAAAGATGTGACTGACCATCAACATGGTTCTCACTCTTACCAGTAAATTTGCAAGGTTTTATTGTTGTAAAATACAGCAATAGCTAATTCAAATTTTACACTAAACGCGGCCAATATGGTCGCGTTTTTTATTGGCCGTAACTTACACTGAGTGGGAGCCTTGTGCTATAACTTAAGTATGAAAACGGAGCAGGATAACTTCATGGCAGAAAAAACAACTCAATTTAAACCGTTAAAAATGCAAGGCTTTACCTTAATTGAGCTGGTAGTGGTTATTATTGTATTGGCTATTTTAGCAGTAATAGCGGCGAGTAAATTTATAGATGTAAAACGTGATGCTGAAATAAGCCGAGTAAAGGCGGTAGCGGCATCCTTTGAGCAGTCGGTTACTTTTTCCCATACACGTTGGCAAATTATTGGTGGCAGCGATCCAATGAATGATCTACCTGACTTTGCCAATAACGATCTCGACATGAATGCTTTTGGCTATCCGTTAGGCACAGGTAAAAACAACCCTATGGCCAACCCTGTCAATATTGGTCAAGGTCAGCAAGGGTGTGTCGATCTTTGGAACGCTTTGATAGAAAGCCCACCATCGGTTGCCATTAGAAATACTTCCGATGATGTGGATTTTGAATCATATCGACATACAGCTGCGGGCGGTACAGGTGAGACCCAATGTACTTATGTACTGCGAACGCTTGGTGATACTGCAGGTCGAAATAGTGCAGAGATAAAAATTGTCTATGACTCGGTAGAAGGGACTGTTCAAGCCTATATCGATGAATAAATCGGATAGTTATTTATCAAATGCGACATAATAAAAATAGCGGCTTTAAGCCGCTATTTTTATAGCTGTAATTTAATAATATCAAATGAATTTAGGTGGCTACTTTTTCTTTTTTGACTTGAATATACGTCGATAAAAAGTGACTGTGCTGAATAATAGAATCAAGGTACCAACCACTGCGACTAATGTAATAAATACAACGTATTTAAGTGGCATATTCAATGCGTCATGCAGTGGTCTAACAAAGCTGGCCACTTGACCTGACAAGTTTCTATCGCTGTGCTTCAGGCTTGATACGATTTTGCCGTGCTGATGATCCATGGTGATACTGTCAGCATTTCTAAGCCAGACATCAGCATGACTATCAAAGTTGATACTGTAATTCATCGCTTGAGGTTTAGCCGCCTTTGGTGCATCAGGATCGGGTTTTTTCTGCCTTGGTTTATTAACCGATACTAATAACGATTCAGGCCATAAATCTTGCGCGGTTTGTAGCTGGCTTTGCCAATCGTTAGCTTTACTTACTGGATAATTAATTTCTGCGGTTGGCTTGTGCTTGAGCGCATCCATCCATAAGCCTTTATAAGTAATCAAAAAGCCGGTAATACAGAGTAAAAACAGTGGCACTGATATGAATAAACCTAATTGAATGTGGCTTTTAACTAGGCTGCTTGATTTGGTGTCTTTTGGAATAGAGTGCTTGAGTCTAAAACCTTTACGTACTCGCCACCAAAGGTAAATACCCACTAGGGTAATGACGCCACCAATGAACGATGCCCATGCATTAACGTATTTACCAATATCACCCAGTAAGAAGTTTCTGTGCAACCAAAACATCGTGGTCCAAAGCGGAATTTCTGTCACCTTGTAATGGGAGATTTCATTGAACTCGCTATCAAAAGCGATAGATTGCCCACGGGTAGCAGCTTCAAGGTAAGGGGTATGTTCGGTAGGAAAACGTACACTGCTCATTTTTGGGTAATGCTCAAAAATATACTCAGTGGCTTGTGCTTTTTGCTCAATGGTTAACGGCACATAGGTTTGGCCTTTATCATCCATTCTTTTTAGCATGTCCATGCCGCCGAGATACACTCCCGTTGTCAGCACTATCAGCATACAAATACTAATGACAAAACCGACCCAATTATGGAACCACTTTAAAGCGGGTACAACTTTCATATTTACGTTCTCAGGTTAAATATTTATGGATGACAATGACAAAAGTTAGCAGCTAACAATTATGACTGACACGCTACATGGGTAATGATAATTAATCTCATTTGCAACTGCAATTAAAGAAATGTAAAGAGTGGCATATAAGTGTCATTGTGTTGTCGAGGTCACATTTAAAGCTGTAGAGGGCGTATAAAGCTAAAAGTTTATTTGAATAAAAATTCTTGGTAATGAATTTTTTTAGCTGCTATTAAGTGAGGTTTTCGAAAAATAATGAAATTTAAGCTAACAAATACACATGTTTAATATTTGTTAATTTCTGATTTTGTGTAACTTTGTTTAAATAATTAATATCTGTATTAGTTTTGGCGATTAAACTCATCTAGCTTGGATGAACATTAGTTAATCCATTTATGCAACATTTATTCAGGTAAACTTTCTACAATTTACTTACAACAGTGTCCTTGTTCACAGTTATTTACTTCTGTTAAATAAATGGCTTCACTTTCGTCGTAATGCAAATGATAATCCATCTCATTAACGACTACTGCCATTTAAAGGGCTACTTTGTATGAAAATCTCACCTATTGCATTTGCTGTTGTTGCCAGTTTAGCCTCAGCTTCATTAGCGGCTGAAGAAGCAACTAATGACACTGATAACGGCTTAGATTTCGAGTTGAACATTGAGCGAATTCAAGTAACAGGCATGAATTTTAATAATTACAAAGTAGGCTCGTCATCAGGCGCCATGCGGGGTGATATTGCCTTGATGGATACGCCGCAATCAGTGAACGTTATTCCAGATTTTGTCACTGATGAGCAGTTAGCAACTAATTTATCTGAAGTATTAGTTAACGACTCAAGTGTGACCGGCGGCAGTGAAAAGTGGAACCGCCAAGTATTTAATATTCGTGGCTTTGAATTAGATTCTGGCAGTGGCTTTTTAATTAATGGTCAGCAGCAGTTTTCGCACTATGTGCAGCCGATTGAAACCTTGCAGCAAGTCGAAGTCTTAAAAGGCCCATCAAGCATGCTTTATGGCCAATCAGGCCCAGGTGGCTTGATTAATATGGTGACCAAAAAGGCCACCTCTGAAACCATGTTTGACTTTGGGTTCGATACCGATGAGAACGGCTCAACTCGCTTTCAACTTGATGCAGGCGGCGCGTTAAATGATGCTGAATCTATCCGTTACCGCACCGTATTAGTCAAGCAAGATACAAAATACTGGCGTGAATACCAGGACGGTGAGGGCGATGACACTCAAGACCGTGACCGTGTCTTAGGTTACTTAAACCTTGAATTCGACCTGCATGATGATGTGATGCTATCACTGACCTATGATTACACCGATGACAAAACCGGTATCGACCGAGGTGGCTGGTTAGATGGTAACGGTGACTTAGTTGGCGATCGCGAAGATATCTGGGATATGTCGTGGGCCTTTACTGACAACGAGGTGCAAAACCTGGGTGCTGATTTAACCTGGTATGTATCAGATGATTGGAAAATGACCACAGGTTATAACCATCAATCATTTACCCGTCAGCGCTTAGATTCGTCTCCATCTATGGTGGCAGGTATGGATCCAACTACCGATGGTTACCAAATTAAGGCGTTTGACCGCCACGATGATTGGCAGCTTAAAACCGCTTATATGGATTTCACTGGTATCGTAAATGGCTTTGGCATGGAACATCAATTGTTAGTTGGTGCTAACATTCTCGATTATTACTATGGTCAACTTATTGACCGCGATGACGCGCAGATGGTTCAGCCGGGTGGTTATGTACCTAGACCTGATCTGGATTACAACAGAGACACCACTAAGTCAGAGTCAAGCTATAAGCATTATGGTTTTTATGTACAAGACTTAATGACCATTAATGATCAGTGGCAAGTACTGGCAGGCCTGCGTTATGACGAGCAGAAAAAAGACGGCGATGGTGAAAATAGCTATGCCGTGTCACCTAAGCTTGGGGTTATTTACTCGCCTTCAGATAACGGCAGCATCTATGTAAACTACGCCAAAAGTTTCAATCCTCAGTCAATCGTTAACAATGAAGACGATGTCAATAATGGTATGAACTTAGACCCAGAGTACGGTGAGCAATATGAAATCGGTACCAAATGGGAACTGTATGATGGCGGCTTACTATTAACCGGTGCAGTTTTTGACACCACAGTGACCAACGTTACAGTGCGCGAGCAATTAGACCAACCTATTGGCGAGCATGAATACATCACCACCCAAAGCGGTAAGCAGCATCACCGTGGTTTTGAAATGGGCGCTCAAGGTCAAGTCAGTGACAATGTATTCGTCACCAGCTCAATGATGTATCTAGATGCAAAATATGTCACTAGCAGCCAAGATACTGAACAGCTAGACGGTAAAACCCCGGTAGATGCACCTGAATGGTCAGCAAATATCTGGACTCGTTACGAAGTTACCGATGATGTCGCACTTAACTTTGGTGCTATCTATGTCGGTGAGCGTTTTGCCAATACTCAAAACACCATAGTTAAAGATGACTATGTTAGATTTGATTTTGGCGCAGCTTACTCATTTGCAGTGCACAATACTGATATGAATGTACGCTTTAATATCAAAAACTTATTTGATACTGAATACCTAGATGGCGGCACCAACACCGACGTCACCGTAGGTGATGGCAGACATTTCAGCCTTGCATTTGAAGCTAAGTTTTAATCGCTTTAGTTAAATGCTTTAGTTAAATGCTTTAGTTAACAGCTTTAGCTCAGCAGTTACCTATAGATTGTTAAAAGAATGGCCCGCACATATACCAATATGTGCGGGCCTTTTTCATTGCTTCAATTATAGGTTTTTAGATAAAAAATTATCAATGGCTCTGAAGGTCATTAAGCGGTGCTGATTGTTTGATAAATAGTGATTGGCATTATCGATTTCAACATATTCGACTTGTTTATCTAACGAGGATAATTTTCGATACATATCTCGGCTTTGGCTCACCTGTACCACTTTGTCATTATCACCATGGATTAATAAAATGGGCACATTAATTTTATCAGCATGATAAATCGGAGAGCGTTCATACAGGTCGTCATAATCATCTCCTAACACCTTTTTAGTCATCTCATGACTAGTATAAAAACGGGATAGCTTGACGAGGTCTTCTACATCAGAGACTCCTGCAAAACTGATCACACATTGGTATAATTCAGGGGTCTTTGCTGCTGCCATCATGGCGGCATATCCACCGTAACTAGCGCCAACTATGCATATGTTATTTGGGTCAGCAACACCTTGGTCGATTAAATAGCGAGTGCCATCTTCAACATCTGTTTGCATCTCTTTCCCCCAATTTTTATGTCCAGCAGTGGTGAACTTAAGCCCGTAGCCCGCCGAGCCCCTAAAGTTCATTTGCAGTACAGCATAACCTCGGTTAGCAAAGAACTGAGCCCAATAATCGAATTCTTCGCCAACATAAGAATTAGGTCCACCATGGGGAAAAATAATGGTAGGTAAGTTCTTCGCTTCACGTCCTTTGGGCAATGTAAGGTAGCTAGGTATCTCTAAACCATCTCTGGCGGTATAACTCATTGCTTGAGGTTGGACTAATACATCTGGCGTGAGTTGCGAATACTTGGTCGCAATCACTTCTAGCCTGTTTGCATCGCGATCGCCATAAAGATACAACCCTGGTTGAGTAGGACTTGTAGCAAAAACAATATAACGGCGTTCATTTTTACTAAACTGAGTCAGGTAGTTTTGGGTATCGGGTAATGCGCTTTTTAAGCGCTTGATCAGTTTTTGATAATCTTGATCCCAAAAGTGATATTCATTATCGATACCTGCGGCAATACCAATGGCCTCTCGAGTGATATTAGAGTGCAGCAATTGTGCATTAACGTCACTATTGTCTTCGCTAAATACGAGTTCTTTATGAAGTGTAGGATCCCTAAGATCAACTTTAAAAATGGCAAAGTAACCATCTTGGTAAGCTTTGACGAAGAGAATATTGGGGTTTACGTCAAATCCTAGAGGAATAACGCTGTCTTCTGAATATGCTTCGTGTTTCCAAAGTAAACGTAATTCACCATTGGCTTCACTTTGCTCGTAGGTTCTATATTCGGTGGTATCAGGGTCTCGATAAGTGGCAATACGAACCTTATTTTGCTGATCTGTCATCCACTTGAAAACATGTTCACGATAATTTTGCTCAATAGTAACCTTGCCGGAATACAAGTTTACTTTTAGCACGCTATCCTCTAATGCTCGAGAGCGAAACCCAGCGACTGACAGTAATATATGTTGAGGATCTTTAGGGAGTATATCGACAATATGATGTTGAAATTGTGGTATAAATTCGAAACTTTTGATGACTTTTTTAGTTAATACGCTGCCCGCCTCACCGGTTTTTATATTGTACTTTATCAGCAAACTTTCGTTGGCATCTTTACCAAAACGCTTTGAAGGAATAAGTGTTGATATTAATAAAATCTCGTCACTGGCCCAGGTTAAACCAATAATGGTATAGCGTTCATGGTCATTTTTAAGCGGTATATGAAACTGACCCGTTTCGGTATTAAACAGCGCCACAATCTTATGTGGCTCTTCGGCGCTATCGTCCAAAATTAACGATGCTATGTGTTTACCATTTGGTGACAGCTTTACAGTGCTGACATCGGGAATACTGGCAAAGGCTTCAACGGGGAGTTTAGGGGCAGTTTTTGGGGGAGTATTATCGGCAGCCAAAGCTTGCTGACTTAGCACCAAAGTGGTGATTAGTATGGAAATCCATTTCATTATTGATTGTTTCTCTTAAACGTTTTTTGATAAAAAAATCAGTACCGCAGTGTTGATTTACTGGGTACTGTTCTGAATTTAAAGCTTAATGTAAATTTTGATGTAAAAACTTTTCTATAGCGATAAAGGTTTTAATCCGATGCTCATTATTACTTAAGTAATGATCGCCGTTTTCAAGTTCGATATATTCCACAGGCTTTTTTAGATCGTCTAACTTGTCAAACATGTCTTCACTGTGCTGCACGCGCACTACACGATCTTTATCGCCGTGAATCAGCAATACAGGCACGTTAATATCTTTTGCTTTGCTTAATGGCGAGCGCTCATATAGGGCATCATAGTCATCACCAATTTGTTTTTTAACGATTTCAAAATTAGTGTAACGTCTTGAAGACTTGACTAAATACTCCACATCGGTGACACCCGCCACACTGACTGCACATTGGTATAAATCTTTGGTGGTAGCCACACCCATGAGTGCGGCATAACCGCCATAACTGGCGCCGACAATGCATATTTTTTTAGGGTCTGAAATACCTTGCTCCATCAGCCAGCGGGTACCATCTTCAACATCGTTTTGCATATCCAAGCCCCAGCTTTTTAACCCTGCTTGCATAAAGTCAAAGCCGTAACCAGATGAACCTCGAAAGTTCATTCTCAGTACTGCATAGCCTCTGCTGGCTAGAAACTGGGTCCAATAATCAAAGCTATTTGAGTCATAACTAATAGGGCCGCCATGGGGGAAAATAATAGTAGGTAGGTTTTTAGCTTCTTTGTTTTGGGGCGTCGTTAGAAAAGCTTCGATTTCTAAGCCGTCTCTGGCTTTATAAGTCAGGGTTTTAGTATCAGCTAATAATTCAGGGTTTAACTCTTTATAGCGGTATGCGATAGGGAGTAACTCACCCGCATCACGATCACCAAAGAAATAAATACCCGCTTCTTTGGCATTGGTTGAGTAGACAATATAGCGGCGTTCATCGTCACTAAATTGGGTGATGTAATTACGATAGTCTGGTAACGCTTTATTTAGTCCATTAGCTAAGCGAACGTATTCGTCATCCCAAAATGTATATTCAGATTCGTCACTGTCATTAATGCCGATGACTCTTTGTTTGAGACTTGAGTAAATTAATGAGCCTTCAACGTCATAGGACTCTCTGCTAAACACCAATTCTTTAGTTAGTTTTGGGTCGGTTAAGTTAACCTTAAAAATAGCCAATAAGTCATCATGATATGCTTTTACATAAAGAATATTGGGGTCTTGCGCAAAGCCCATCGGCCAAACTTGTTCCTTAGCAAAGGCCTCAAACTCCCATAAAACACGTCTATCTTCACCTGTGTCAGCTTGTTCGTAAATTCTGAACTGACTATCTTTGTGATAAATGCCAATTCTGACTTTATGCTGTCTATCGGTTATCCAGTCTTGGATATTTGGTTCTGCTGGTTGCACAAACTTGAAAGCTCCATTGTTCAAGTTGATGTTAATAACCGACTCAAAATTGGGCTTGTTACCTAAACCACTAATGCCCAGTAACAGTTTTTCTTTATCATTTGGCAAATAGTCGATGATGTTAGATTGGATTTGCGGCATCCATTTGAATTTTTTAAGCGAGCGACTGCTGATAGCACTAGAGGTTTTATTTTTACTGATAGAATACTTCATCAACCTCGTTTCTGTGGTTGGCGTACCGTAGCGTACAGCAGGGAATTTAGCTTTGATTAATAAGACATCATCACTGGCCCATTGCAGTGATAAAATCACAAATTTTTCATTATCTGTTTGCAGTGGATAAAAAGACTCACGGGTATCAATATCAAGGATATTAATAATAGAGCCTTTCATTTCATTGGTATTTAAGCGGACTAAAGAAGCTATTTTTTTGCCATTAGGTGACATGGTCACATGGCTAACATCTGGAATGCTGGCAAATGCTTCCAGCGGTAATTGTTCGGCGCTAACTGAAGCTGAGCATAGCCAAAGCGTCACTAGTAAGCTAAAAATCCGTTTCATTAAAATCATCCCTATTATTGTTGTTAACTAGATGTTATCAGTCGCGGGGCTGATAAATCTACTGTTAATTCAATAATAAAGAGCGCTTATAGCTGTTTAAAGCAGTCACTGTAGCGGTAATGCAGTGCTAACGACAGGCTACGGCATAACATAAAGGCGCTCATGGCGGCCCACAGGGCATTATTGCCGTATTCTTGAAGTAAATACCAACAGGGAAAAAACACCCCAAAGGTCGATAAAATCATGCTATTACGCATCATTTTACCTTGAGCTGCGCCAATATAAACCCCATCAAATAAGTAGGACCCAAATGCCAGCAATGGCATGAATACCAACCAGATCAAGTAATGCTCGGCTTGTTGTTGCACCAGCTCAATATTGGTGAGTAAGCCAATGATATTGCTGCCAACAAAATAAAATAACAGGCTAAAGCCTAAGGCAAATAGCGCTGACCAACTCGCAGCAAGGGTCACTGAGTCATGTAATAAATTGAGGTTTTTTTGCCCCACCGCGCGGCCCACTTCGGCTTCGGCATAATAAGCTATGCCATCTAAGGCGTAAGATATCAGCATCAGTAAATTAAGCAGCACGGCATTGGCAGCAATGATGTCATCACCTAAGCCCGCACCGTAAAAAGTCATAAAGGTAAAGCTGGCTTGCAAACATAAACTGCGAATAAAGATATCGCGATTTAATTTTAATAAGCGTGAATAGCCTTTTAAGCTGATATGAACCATTAACTGACGCAAACTAAAATCAGCCTGTTGATATAAAGCGCGTTTTACAATGACAGCTGCAACGGTAAAGGCACACATATCAGCGATAACAGAGGCAAGCGCGGCGCCTTTTACATTCCAATTTAGGCCAATCACAAACACTATATCTAAAACGATATTGACGATATTGGCGATGATTAACTGCCACATTGCCGCCTTGGGCGCTTGCCTGCCCAGTAACCAGCCAAGTAACACCAAATTTAAGAGTGCAAATGGCACCGACCAAATACGAATTTCTACGTACTCGCGGCAAAATTGCTGCACCTGCGCACTGGCTTGGCTTAAAGACATGGCAAAATCGAGCAGCGGTTGCTGCAATAACACTGCTGCGCCACCAAACAGCAATGCAAGGCAAGCGCCTTGCACCAGCAATTTTTGCTGAGTTACGGTATCATTAGCGCCGTAAGCTTGGGCGACCAGCCCCGTGGTGGACATGCGCAAAAAGCCCAGCAACCAGACAATTAAAGTAATAATTGTGCTGCCAAGCGCCACCCCGCCTAAATAATAGGCCTCACTTAAATGGCCGATGACTGCGGTATCGACTAAACCTAATAACGGTATGGTGATATTCGATAAAATCATCGGCAAGGCTAAAGCAAAAAGCTGCCGGTTTTTTTGGCTGTTAAAAAGTAATGCTTTTATGGACATAGGAATAATATGTTAAAACGAACTCTATTGGGGTTATTGTGGTTAATATCACTTAATGCCAATGCCGTGGTGATCTTGCAATATCATCATGTGTCAGAAACTACACCTGCAAGTACCAGTGTGACGCCAGCTCAATTTGAAGAGCAAATGCAATACCTTGCTGAAAACGAGTTTACCATCATTCCATTAACCCAAGCGGTAAATGCGCTAAAGAATAACACGCCATTAGCGGATAAAAGCATCGTTATTACCTTTGATGATGGCTATGACAGTATCGGTATGGCTGCGGCGCCCATATTAGCCAAATATGATTTTCCTTATACAGTATTTGTGTCAGTAGAGCCGATTGAAAAAGGTTATCGCGGCATGATGAGTTGGGATGATATTAAAACGCTCACTGAAAAGGGCGCTACAATCGCCAACCATAGCTGGGCCCATGAGCATCTAAATCGTAAGCTTGATGGCGAATCTAAGCAGCAATGGCTTGATAGAATCGAAGCAAACTTGCTAGCAACGGAAGCGGAAATTAACAAGCATACCGGTCAGAGTGTAAAAATGCTGGCTTACCCATATGGTGAGTACAATAGCGATGTTGAAGATATTCTGAAAAAGCACGCCTTTATTGGTTTAGGGCAACAATCTGGCGCCGCGGGAAAATACTCAATACTGACTGCGCTGCCACGTTTTCCTGTGGCGGGCCCTTATGCTGATTTAGACAGTTTAAAAGTCAAGTTTACTAGCCTCAATATGCCGGTGGTGAAGCAAAATATCACTGACCCACAGTTAAGCCAAGGTCAGTGGCGACCTGAGCTAACCGTTGAGCTGGACACCACTGATATTTACCCGCATCAGGTGATGTGTTTTGTCCAAGGCCAAGGCGCTAAAAAGCCGACTTGGGTTTCTGAAACTGAGTTTAATATTCAAGCTTCAGCAAACTTACCTGCAGGTCGAAGCCGTTATAACTGCACTGCACCGAGTAAAACTAAGTCAGGTTATTATTGGTTTTCGCAAGCCTGGTTAAGACCGAATAATGATGGCAGTTGGCCGACAGAATAACTTCTTTCTTTGGGTGCTATTTTTCCAAACTCCGTTTGGATTAACATCGTGGGTTTTCCACCCACACCCGACCAAAAGGGTATCAACAGCAATACCCTCTTGGATCACCCTGCCGCCCCCGACGAAAAATGCTGAAAAGCGCATGATTTTCGATGGGGATTGATCCAGCTTTCAACGTCGTTTGTAAACCGCTTCGGTCACCTCTTTATTGCAAAGAGTGAAAATGCTAACGCTTCCGATGGTGCATCCCTGCACCGCGAAAGCTATGCTCACATCCATGTGAGCATCACGCTATTTTCTTCAACGCCCTCAATTCAAATTGAGCCTTTTAGCAGATTAGACTCTTGATCTTTTGAGCCTTTTAGCTCTTAAATTTATCACGAATACAGTCAAATCGAAGAAATGAAAATCCCAGTGTAGATGCAGCAGCGAGCTTCCAAAACAGGGATGTTTTGGCAGAGCTTACATGGACGTACTTGCAGCGTCTCGCAGTTGTATCTGCACATAAGGTCGCTCTTTCACATCCATGTGATCGCGACATTTGTATATCCTATACATCACCTGCGGCAGGCAATGGATTAAGTTGAAGTTATGATCTTCCGTAATTTAGCCAATAAAAATGAAGTATAAAGTTGGTGCTGGTAACTCGTTTATGCCCCTTTTCGTTTTACATGATCTATCAGCGACCCACTTACAATGTGTCAGTTGACCAAATTTTATTAATGAGCCAAGGTATCTAAAGGACTAAGGAATTACCAGAGAGGGAATACAATGAAAGTCGAAATCGAAAGAACCGAAGATGGAGAGGCTTTTTTCAGATTACCTGATGAATATCTTGCAGACCTAAAATGGCAAGATGGTGATGTCATTGAGTGGATTGATAATAAAGATGGTACCTGGACCTTACAAAAGTCCTCGGTAGCAAGTCCTGCGGATTAGTCATGCTGGTCAATGGGTTTTATTCATAATTATTTAGAAAATGGATTGTAGTGGATTACTTAAACTGGCCACTTGATTAGAGGCTTGCAATACGTGAGATTATCCATGAGATTCTAATTTAGAATATTCGCTAAAACGTTCTTGTCCACAAATGAGTTACTACATCAGTCCTCGTCAAAACAAAAAGCCTCAATATTTTCATATTGAGGCTTTGTTAT
>NZ_JAUOQU010000043.1:0-29454 GCF_030547195.1 Shewanella sp. 6_MG-2023
GAGGCAAATGTTTAACAGTTTTGTATAGATAAGAGGCCGGTTGTTTATATCGATAAGCAACTGAATAGCGCAGCTGTAGAGGCAAATGTTTAACTATTTTGTATAGATAAGAGGTCGGTTGTTTATATCGATAAGCGACTGCTTGGCGCAGCTATTGAAGCAATGAGTCCTGAATCAGGGTTAAAATTAATAATTAACGCTACAAAAAAACGCCCAATGACAATGCATTGGGCGATATAGCTAACGGCGATTTAACGCCATTAAAGATCAATAAAATAGCGGTTACTGATTAAGCTCTAGCTCATAGAAGCTTGCTTGAGCATAGTCACCGGCTTCCATACCACGCCACTCACAGTTTGAGCTGCTGGCTTTGGTATTACATTGATTGTAAACACCGGCTTTGTAGTACATCCAATCAGCTTGGTAACCTTGGTCAACTTCGTGACCTTGGTAATTACCTTCTGCTAGGTTCACATCAAAGGTTTTAACGATTTCGTTTGCTTCACCAGGATTTTTGGTGAAAGTAAGCTTCATGATGTCACCTTCAACATTCACTTCATAAGAGAATATTTCTCCTAGACGGATACCATCTTGTGGATCGTCATGGTGCTCACGTAGGTTGTAAGTGCCGAATACATTATGGCGAATATCTTTACGTAGCTTCTTGCCGTTACTATCTCTGGCATCTTGTAATTCTGGTATTGGATTTAGCTCATAGTTCCAAGACAGTGAACCAAATTCGTGACCTGGCAGCTTACGATATAAGATTTTTAATGGCTCGTTATCAGAACCATGAATTTGGCCAATAACCACTGCAAAGGCATTGTTCTTGCGGTATTCACCACTGGTACTGACTTGATCAACTGCCAATGTAGCTTTCAGTTGGCCGCCAATTGCGCCGTACTCGCTTGCATCTGGGTGAGAGGCAATTACAAAATTGGTTTTTGGATCATCGTATTTTTCAGCCAACATGCCGCGTAATTCGCTACGGGTGTTTTTACTATTTGGCGTTGTAGGCGCTTCATTTGGTGCAACAAAAACCAAGGCACCGGTTTTAGGGTCGGTATAAAACCACTCAGGGTGAACGTAAGGGGTTTGGGTATTACCAAGGTCGTGGCGATTAATCTCTAAGGCTTTGCCTTTACGCGAGCCTTCTGTAGTTAGCTCAGGAAGGGTGATTTTCCATTTTGTTAGGTCAAAGTTTTGTGCTGGCGCTTTAGTCGCATCAAGATTGTATTTAGTGAGATCGTAGTTGAACTCTTTTTTTACTTGTGGAGCCGGTGAGGTCGCGGAGCAACCTGCAAGAATAGCAACCGCTAGTATACTAAGATGGAGCTTTTTCATTGTTTTTACCCTTAGGATTAACTCTATTTCATTGCTTAAGGATACTACAGTATTATTGTATTACAAAAGTGTGATCGAGATAGGGAAATGAATTTTTTGCTGCACAATTAAGCTAACTTTGTGCACTATTTGAGGTTTAGCCGTGCTGTCAGTGGTTTTCACTGTAAAAATATTGATATCAAGCATGGGTTTGCACCAGTGAGTGGCGGTTAGTTTGTTGAGTGATCCACAGTGGTGCAACCCTTGTTATTTAATATTGCTTTAGCGACTAGCTAATCGTTATTTATGCACTTATTTAGGGCGTAATTGGTGCTATTTCACCTTATTCATCAGTGCCTTGCACCTTAGTGGTACAAATTAGTATGACAAAACCTTAATAACGGAATAATTCTTGCTTTTGTAAGTCCCTGAATTTAATAAAAGAAAAACTTATGGGGATAAGCATGGATAACATTAGTGATGCAATTAGCGTCATGGCACAAAGTGCAAATACATTATTTATCTTACTTGGTGCCATTATGGTGCTGGCAATGCATGCGGGTTTTGCCTTTTTAGAAGTCGGTACTGTTAGGCATAAAAACCAAGTGAATGCGCTAGTTAAAATCTTAACTGATTTTGCTTTTTCAGCGCTGGCGTACTTTGTCATTGGCTACCAAATAGCATATGGCAGTCACTTTTTTGTCAGTGCTGATGCGCTAACGGCTAATAACGGCTACGAGCTGGTTAAGTTCTTTTTCTTACTCACCTTTGCAGCAGCAATCCCTGCCATCGTATCGGGTGGCATTGCCGAGCGCGGCAGTTTTAAACCTTTCTTATTAGCATCAGCTTTGATCGTAGCGTTGGTATACCCACTGTTTGAAGGCATGATTTGGAATGGTAACTTTGGTTTTCAAACTTGGTTAAATGACACCTTTGGCGCTGAGTTCCATGACTTTGCAGGCTCGGTAGTGGTACACGGTATGGGTGGCTGGTTAGCGCTGGTGGCGATATATGTATTGGGCTCTCGCCAAGGCCGTAAACCGGGTGTGGCATTTGCGCCCTCTAATATTCCGTTTCTGGCACTCGGTTCATGGATACTGATTGTCGGTTGGTTTGGCTTTAATGTTATGTCAGCGCAAACCCTTGATGGCATTAGTGGCTTAGTGGCGGTAAACAGTTTAATGGCCATGGTTGGCGGCACCATTATCGCGTTGATTGTCGGTAAAAATGACCCTGGTTTTATCCATAACGGCCCGCTTGCAGGCTTGGTGGCTGTGTGTGCTGGTTCTGACTTAATGCACCCAGTAGGGGCATTTATTGTTGGCGGTGTGGCCGGTGGTTTATTTGTGATGGTGTATACCCGTTTACAACGCAGTACTAAAATTGATGATGTATTAGGCGTTTGGCCATTACATGGTTTATGTGGTGTGTGGGGCGGCGTTGCTGCAGGCATATTCGGTCAGCAAGCTTTTGGTGGATTAGGTGGCGTAAGCGTAATGTCTCAAGTGGTTGGCACTGTCGCTGGGGTTGCTGTGGCGCTTATTGGTGGTTTTATTGTGTATGGCGTCGTCAATAAAATCTCTAGCTTACGTTTAAGCCAAGAAGATGAATTTATTGGCGCTGATCTAGCGATCCATAAGATTGGTTCTACCAACTCAGATAAATAGTCTGTTACGCACTAATAGCGGCATAAATCTAGCGGCATAAATCGCTTTGGTGAGTAATACTTTAATTAAGGCGCTAATAGGCGCCTTAATTGATCTTATTGCTATATTTGATGAGTCTCATATATTGTCGATGTTAGTTGTGGTTTATAAAAAGCACGCTACGGACACTAAACAGGCCTGTGTTTCTGGTAAACTCAGCTTACTTAGTTGCTAAAGCGTTAGCTCGTAACACATTCGTTCTTGAAACAGTTAATCAGATCGGTTTAAAACTGTTTTTAAATTTTGCTTAAAAGGAATCTCCCATGCGCACATCATTAACCTTATCTGCATCTATCGCTGCTTTATTACTTGTTCAAGGCTGTAATGAGCAAGTTGAACCACAATCTGAGCCAGCACCAGCAGTGGTAAAAGCAGCCCCTGTAGAAAAAACGGCTGAAATGGAAAAACCTGATACTAGCTCTGAAAAAGGGATCGCTATGCAACAAGGGACTGTAAGATATTTTGATCTTGAAGGTGGATTTTGGGGCATTTTAACTGACGATGGTCAGCAAATTCTGCCAAGTAACTTAGCAAAAGAATATCAAAAAGATGGTTTACGTTTGAGCTTTAGTGCCGCTGAAGTGACTGACATGATGACGATTCAGCAATGGGGTATTTTATCGACCCTAAGCAATATTGAAGTTATCGGCCAGGTGGAAAGTAAAGGTGGTAACCCACTTATCTAGTTCTTTAACTAGAACTAGGCTTAGGTCTTTTTAAGACTAGTTTGCTCAGCTTATAAAAATAAGCTTATTTTTTACAATGGGTTGATCTATAACAGGTCAGCCCATTTTTATTGCTGCCGCTTTAATTATTCGCCGCTTTAATCAATACCCCTCTTGAATTAATACCTTCTTTAATCAATGTCTTGTTTAGTCAATGTCTTGTTTAGTCAATGTCTTGTGTAATCCGTAAGTTGTTGCGTGGGACTTGCTAACACAGTTGGTTCAGCAAAACGTCTCACATCACTAAATTTACAATTCAAACACTAATGTAAGTGATAATGGTTTCTATTTACATTGTTGTTGCCGCTTTGTTAGTATCGCCTCCTAAATTAGTTGGTTCTAACAAAAGGATTGTTTTTAATATGAAATCTCGCTATCACACGTCGTTATCCCTAGGTGCAAAAGCCGTTGCTACCGCCTTGTTTTTTAGTGGCGCTCCTGCCTATGCTGCTGAAGTAGAAACTGAAGCTTGCGATAAAAGCGAAAATATTGAATGCCAGTCACAAGAAGCCATCGAGCGCATTGAAGTCCACGGGGTAAAAAGTTCGGTGTATTTTTACGATACATCAGGGGATAAACGTCGCGTTGCCGATCTAGTTGATACCCCACAAATGATCACGGTACTGACTCAAGATCAAATTCAAGAATCTGGCTTAACCGATTTAAAAGATATTTTGTCTACCCAAGCGGGTGTGACCTTGGGCACCGGTGAAAACGGTAATGCTTTTGGTGATCGCTATATTATTCGTGGCCATGAAGCCCGCAGCGATGTGTTTGTTGATGGTTTGCGCGATCCTGGCATGACTACTCGTGAAAGTTTTGCCACCGAACAAGTGGAAATAACCAAAGGCCCAAGTTCAACCTTTGCTGGACGCGGATCATCAGGCGGTGCCGTTAACAGTGTCACCAAAAAAGCCTCAACTGCTTATAACTTTGGCCGCGTTGATGCCGCAGTCGGTACCGATGATCACACTCGTTTTACTGTTGATTATAACGTGCCGCTAACTGAAGATGTCGCGCTGCGAATTAACGGCCTGATTGCCGATGAAGATAAGCCGGGCCGTGAAGGCATTAGCTCAGAAAGAAATGGTGCTCAATTGTCTTTAGTGTATGAAGCGACTGATGCTTTGTCATTTATCGCCGATGGTTACTACATGAAGGCCGATGATGTGGCTGATTTAGGTAGCTACTTTGACCAAGATACTCGCAAGCCAATCGAAGATATTCCAGTTTATGCTCAAGATTCTGACTTTCTCAGCTCTGATGTCAGCACGTTTACCTTGCGCACAGAATATGAGATTTCAGATAGTTTAAGTTTTTATAATGCCACCCGTATTGGTCGTACTGAAAATGGTTACATTACTACGGGGATGAGTGGCACTAACCGTGCCGCGAGTGATCTAGACGCGCCGGGGGCTGAAACCTTAACCATTAGCACCCATCAAGGACGCCAAGATGTTGAATACTGGAACACTCAGTTCAACTTATTCTGGAATACCGATATTTTAGGTATGGAGAATAAGTGGGTATTTGGACTCGAATATACCGATGAATCAGTGGATAACGGCGTTTATGATATCGTCAATAATAACGCCACTAACTGTATTGTCGATGGCCGCCGAGGCGAGTCTGGTGCTTATTGTATTGTTGATGGTAATGGCGATGAAGTTGATAATATCGACCAGCTGATGGGCCGTACTTATTCAAAAGGGGCATCTGATGCCATATATAACATCGAAACCATCTCGGCTTACTTCATGGATACCGTGGCAATCACCGAAGAGGTAGAACTCTTTTTCGGCTTCAGACAAGATAGCTTTGATTACACCAATGACACTTCAAGTAGCCGTAATGGTGATATTTTATATGACTATTCCGACAGCATGTATAACGGCCATGTTGGCTTAGTGTATAGCCTGACAGAAGCAGGCAATATATACGCCAGCTACAGTACCGCGACTAACATCAATGGCGGTGAGTCAGACCTTGGTGCAAGTTGTGGTTATGGTGGACTTTGTGGCACACCTGAGCAAGTACTGGCAGCGGATCCTGAATTGGTTGAGAATATTGAGCTTGGTACTAAATGGATGCTGTTTGACGATAGCGTGATGTTTTCTGCCTCGGTATTCCAAATCACTAAAGATGATGTAATGGAAAGTGTAGGTGATAGCTATTCAACCTTAGGTAGCCTCAATACCGGTAAAAACCGTGTTGAAGGGATTGAAATTGGCATGGTGGGTAACATCACTGAGGCGTTAAGCATTCAATTATCGGCGTCGTTAATGGATTCAGAAATACTCGAATCATTTAATGAAGACTATATCGGTAAAAAACTGAGTAACTTTGCTGACGAAAGTGCCTACTTACAACTTCGTTATGAGATTAATGACATGTTTGTCATTGGTGGTGGTTACACTTATCAAGGTAAAATGTACGGTGGACAACCTGATACAGCAGCAGGATATGATCCTGAAAATGACCGTTACAGCGTAGTGGTACCGGCTTATCAAGTGGTGAGTTTATTTGCTAATTACAATGCGACAGAAGCATTAACCTTCCGGATTAATGTGGGTAATGTTCTCGATGAGGAGTACTGGACTGCGGCATATCGCTCAGGCTCATTCATGTATCTTGGTGATGCAAGAAACGCCAACTTAACTGCGACATTTGAATTTTAATTAAAGGGATCATCATGATTGTTATTGAGAAAATATTGACTGCTGAAGAAGTGAGCTTATTTAGGCAGCAATTAGCTGATGCGCCATGGTTAGATGGCAAGCAAACTGCCATGGGCATGGCGGCGTCAGTCAAAAATAACCATCAAGCGGATGCTAATGATGATGTGGTGCGCCAACTGGCTAATAGGTTATTAGCTAAGTTTGGCAGCACGCCAAAGGTCGTTTCGGCGGCCTTACCCCATAAAATTTTTCCGCCTTGCTTTAATCGCTATGGTATCTCTGAAGAATATGGTTTTCACGTTGATGCAGCAGTGATGCGCATTCCGGGCACCAATGAGGTGCTAAGAAGTGATATGTCGATGACCACGTTTTTAAGTGAGCCAGATGAGTATGATGGCGGCGAGTTAATCATTGCTACCGAGTTTGGCGAGCAGCAAATAAAGCTGCCTGCAGGTTACGCGGTATTGTATCCATCTAGCAGTTTACACAAAGTAACGGCAGTGACGCGTGGTGAACGAGTGGCAGCCATTACCTGGATGCAAAGCATGGTGGCTGATGGCAGTTTAAGGCAAAACCTTTATCAGCTTGATCAAACCATTCAAACGCTCATTAGCCAAGGTAATACCGATCGCAGTGAGTTAGATAATCTGCACAATGTTTATCATAATTTGATCCGTCAATTTACCCAGCTGTAAGCTTAAATCCGATTTAAAAGCTAACTCGCTAAATGGCGCAGTTTATAATCAACAGGGCAAATGCCATAAAACTGTTTAAACAGGCGACTAAAATGGCTAGCACTGTGATAGCCCAGTGAATAACACACTTGGGTTATTTGCTGGCCTTGCTCTATCAGCGTCGCCGCTTGAGTTAAGCGGCTTTGCTGCTGATAAACCATCGGCGTGCAGCCCAAATGTTGTTTAAATTGCTGAAAAAACTTACTGCGACTCATGCAGGCTTGGCGGCACAAGGTATTAATATCTAATGGCTCGCTGAGGTGCTGCTTAATATAGTGTAGCGCGGCGTTGAGGCCGTTGAATTGTGGATCGTTATGACTGTGATGCAATAAAAAATCCCGAGTTTGATGACGCATCAAGCGCACAATCAATTCTGAAATCGCTAAATCAATCAAATAGCTACGGTCCTGTTCATTCTCGGTATAAATCGCCACAATTCTGTCTAATAGCGCTTGTGTTTGCTGATTATGGTGGGTATGCACTAAAGATGGTTGGTATTGCCAGTGGCCATATTGCTTATCGATAGGCGCGCTCAGATTGAGTTTATCGGCAATTTGTTGTACCCGTTCGGTTGAAATCTCAATGGCTAAACAGGTGGTGGGTTGATGGATTTTAGCCTCAGGAAAATCAATTTCTACGGCTTGATTGGGCGCCATAATAAAAGATTCATGGGGGTAAAACGCCGCCTCATAATCATCTACCGAGTGCATCACTTTTTTACCCGTCACCATGCCGCAAAATAACAGTTGGTCAGATTGTAGTGCCACCCGTGAGGCTTGCTCAAAGGTATCGTAAATACTCAGTTCAGATTCAGGTCCAGCAAAACTAATCTTGTTTTCTACTAGTACCTTTGGCTTGCTGCGCTGCAGTTGTAGGCGTCCACTGATCATATTGTTCCCTCACAGAGTGATACCAAGTCATTTGGTATATTTGTTCCTGAACAACAATCCTTACTTATGCTGTGATAGCTTTTCCCTTAAAACTCGGAGCTAATTCGTTAACTTAAATCATTAACTTAGCTCAGCTTATGGGTAATGTCGCCATGAGCTAGACAGTAGTTTCACAATCATTTGTACTGTGAGTCAACAGCTGTGGATTCTCAGAATAGTCACTTTCCAATAATTGATTTAGCTTAATTAGTTATCCAAAAAATACAATTAGAGGAAAGTAGCATGATTTACGCAGCACCCGGCGAAGCAGGTTCAGAAATGAGCTATAAATCTGTATATCAAAACTTCATAGGCGGTCAGTGGGTTGAGCCTGTTAATGGCAAGTATTTTGACAATATCAGCCCAGTAAATGGCCAAGTTTTTTGTAAAATTCCCCGTTCAGATGCACAAGATATTGAGTTAGCCCTTGATGCAGCCCATAAAGCTCAAGCATCTTGGGGTAAAACCTCTGCCACGGAGCGTTCTAATATTTTATTAAAAATAGCCGATCGCATCGAAAATAACCTAGCGGCTCTGGCAGTGGCCGAAACTTGGGATAACGGTAAAGCCGTGCGCGAAACCCTTAATGCCGATATTCCCTTAGCAGTTGATCACTTCCGTTACTTTGCTGGCTGTTTACGTGCCCAAGAGGGCAGCGCCGCAGAGATTGATGCCAATACCTTGTCGTACCATATTCATGAGCCGTTAGGGGTTGTTGGGCAAATTATTCCGTGGAACTTTCCTCTATTAATGGCGGCGTGGAAGCTTGGGCCTGCGCTCGCTGCGGGCAACAGCGTGATCCTTAAACCTGCGGAGCAAACACCAGCATCGATTCTATTTTTAATGGAGTTAATTGGCGATCTGCTGCCTGCTGGGGTGCTTAATATCGTTAATGGTGTTGGTGAAGAAGCAGGTCAAGCGCTCGCAACCAGTAAGCGTATTGCCAAAATTGCCTTTACTGGCTCAACTCCTGTTGGATCGCATATTTTAAAATGCGCCGCTGAAAACATTATTCCCTCCACGGTCGAGCTAGGTGGTAAGTCACCCAATATCATCTTTAACGATGTGGTTAACTTTGAAGATGAATATTTAAGTAAGTGCGTAGAAGGCGCGGTACTGGCCTTTTTCAACCAAGGAGAAGTATGTACCTGTCCGTCACGGTTACTGATCCAAGAAGATATTTACCCGCAATTCATGGAAATGCTGATAGAGCGATCAAAAGCGATCAAGCGTGGTAATCCCTTAGATACCGACACCATGGTTGGCGCGCAGGCATCGAAAGAGCAGTTCGATAAAATATTAGGCTACATTGATATCGGCAAAAAAGAAGGCGCTGAAGTGTTATTAGGCGGCGAGATTGCATCTGTGGGTGATAATTTTGATAGTGGTTATTATATTCAGCCAACCTTGCTTAAAGGCACCAATGATATGCGCGTGTTCCAAGAAGAGATTTTTGGCCCAGTGATATCGCTCACCACCTTTAAGGATGAAGCCGAAGCACTCGCCATGGCCAATAACTCAGATTTTGGCTTAGGGGCAGGGGTGTGGACCCGAGACACTAACTTGGCTTATCGAATGGGGCGTAATATTCAAGCAGGCCGAGTGTGGACCAACTGCTATCACATGTATCCAGCCCATGCGGCATTTGGCGGTTATAAAAAATCAGGCGTGGGCCGTGAAACCCACAAGATGGCCTTAAATCATTACCAACAAACCAAAAACTTGCTGGTGAGTTACGACATTAACCCGTTAGGTTTTTTCTAAGCGATTAATCATGGGATAGTTGCAGCTTGATAGTTAAAGGCTATTTTTCAAGGTCATTTTAACAGGCTATTTTCAAGCTAAATATTAATAGGGCAAACAAGTTAGCTTGCTTGCCCTACTTATAATCTAAGACGACTCTCTTTTAGAGAGATGGGTCATGAGTAAATGAATTAACCCCATATACACAAATGCGCTCCAAGAGATGGCATCACTTATTTTATAGTCTAATTCGGCACAATAACCGACACTGCCATCATATTCTTCATTGGCTTCAGCCCAAAGACTGCTGCTGCCACTAAAAACCATCACCAGAATGCCTAAGCTAAATAGGTTGCTGGTTACTCCCCAAAGTGACCATGATACTAGCTCTATTAGTATGATTAGTCCCAGTGCAATAGTCGCCACCACCTTCTTGGTTAGCAGAGTTTTAGGCAAAAAATGGATGATAAACAGCATCAATAAGGTCATTAAGGCCGCATATTGAAAGAAGGTATAAATGGTGTCTGCGGCAACCGATTTCAGCATAAAGCTGAGCAGTATTCCCGCGCCTAAGACAATAACATTGAAGCCTGCAAAGATTTTTATCGGCAACTTTTGGTCTAATAACAGCGCCCCAGCAATGCTGAAGAACAAATACATGGCTAAAATGGGCCAAAAACCGAGTATATTGAACCACTCAATGGGAATATAACTAATTGCTAAATAATTACAGACTCCCCCCCAAATGATGGCCAGAAAAATCAGCAAATTAAATTGTAATTTACTGATTTTATAATCAGTTAAAAAAACCGCTGAAAGCTGCTGTTTTATCTTGTCTTGATGTGAATCAACCATGTTGCACCATTGTTATATTCCCCTTATTAATCAACAGCTAATTTTAATAATGGTAGCTTTTTTTATAAACTGCTTACAATGGTGTTTAGGTCGAAAACTAGCCTGATAAGCACTAAATTTGTGGTTTTTGCTTATCAGTCACAGGTTTAAGCTTCATTTAAGTGTTAAGCCTGATGATAGTGATGTGATAACAGTAACAACTTGCCAACTGAGCCACTGCTATTTGTTGATGACGATAGAATTTAGTTAACTTTTATCGCCGCATGAACAGACAAAGTTATTAGCAAAAATAAAATAATTAAAACAAAATTTAAAGGAGACAACACGTGAAGAGAGTCGGGATCGTGCTGTTGTGCATGTTTATGCCAATAGCGACAGCGTTTGCAGAGCAAACCAAAACCCTTTCAGTGGATGTATTGTGGCAACTAAGCCGTTTAGGTAATCCTACTATTTCCCCCAATGGCGATTACATCATTGCACCTGTCACTAACTACGATGTGCCTGAAGATAAAGGCTCAACTCAATTATGGTTATTTGATAAAGAGGGCAACAGCCAGCGCCCAATTACCGCTCAAGGTTTACGTGTGAGTGAGCCAACCTTCTCACCAGACAGCAATACTTTAGCTTTTATCAGCAAGCGTGATAAAGACGAAGCGGGTCAAGTGTACTTATTACCAATGAACTCACCAGGTGAAGCCCAGCGCTTAACTGAGGTGCCAAGTGGCGCGTATGGGATTAAGTGGGTGGGTGAGCATATTTACTTTATCAGTTCAGTATTTCCAGGTAAAAACTGGGATCAAGTAGCCGAGCAATTAAAAGCTGATAAAGACGATAAAGTATCAGCCCACCAATGGAATGCACTACCTTATTCAAGCTTTGATCATTGGCTGGATGAAGACCGTGAAGCCCATGTGTTTCGTATCCCTGCTAAAGGTGGCGATATTGAGCCAATTACTCAGCCTTTAAACAAGCAGCTACCACGTTCGTCGCAAAGTGCAGCTAGCTATGACATCGATCCAGCTGAGGGTTTTATTGCCTTTAATAGCAACGGTTGGGACAACCAAGTTGACGCTAAAATCGATATCTTTTTCGCTGAAATCGGTAGCGCTAAGGTTGAAAACCTAACCCCGAACAACCAAGCGCCAGATGCAAACCCAACATTTAGCCCAGACGGTAAAACCTTGGCCTTTACCCGCCAAACTATTCATGGTTTTTATGCCGATACTGCCAAGCTAATTTTGCTCGATGTTAACAAGCGCAGCGAAAAAGTGATTGCCAAAGACTGGGATCGCAGCGTCGCGCGTTTTGTGTGGACACCCGACAGCAAAGGCTTTTATGCAGCCATTGATGATGCCGCCACAAGACGCATTTTTCATATCAATGCTAAAAACGGCAAAGTAAAAGCCATCACTAAAGCGACTAACTTTGGTATGCCTGCGCTGGCGAATGACGGCACCTTAGTGGCCGCCAATGACAGCTTTACTTATCCAGCGCGCTTGGTAAAAATCAATCCACGTAATGGTAATAGTACCCGTTTAGACAGCTTTAATGATGAAATTTTAGCGGATATCGATGTGGGCACTTATGAGTCGGTGACCTATAAAGGTTATAACGATCAAGACATTCAAATGTGGGTTCATTATCCACCGGGTTTTGATCGCAGTAAAAAATACCCGCTAATGATGCTTATTCACGGTGGCCCGCACAGTGCGATTTCTGATGGCTTCCATTATCGCTGGAATGCACAAACCTTTGCGTCATGGGGTTATGTGACGGCATGGCCAAACTTTCACGGCTCAAATAGCTTCGGCCAAGATTTTACCGACAGTATTAACCCTGACTGGAAAAATAAGTCATTGGAAGATGTGTTTAAAGCGACTGAGTGGTTTAAGCAAAAAGACTGGATCGATAACGATCGTTTAGTGGCGGGTGGCGCAAGCTATGGCGGCTACTTAACCTCGATTATATTAGGTCAAAAAGAACAGCCTTTTAATGCGTTATTTATCCACGCTGCGGTTTATAACATGTACTCGCAAATGGCGGCTGATTTTTCGGTTCACAGTACCCGCTTTGGTAACTACTGGGACAAGCCTGAAATTTATAAGTCTATTTCACCCCATTACGGCGCAGAAAACTTTAACACCCCAACCCTAGTGGTTCATGGTCAGCTTGATTACCGTGTGCCTGTCGGCCAAGGGTTTGAGTTATTCCGCACTCTGCAAACCCGTGGTGTGGAGTCGAAGATGATTTACTTCCCTGATGAAAACCACTGGATCATGAAGCCGAACAACTCAATTTATTGGTATAACCAAGTTGAGCAGTGGATGAACCGCTTTGCTGAACCTGGAGCTAAATAGTAAAGGCTAAATAGTAAGGGCTGAATAATGTAAGTTACTCAGTGTCACTTCCTGATTAAATATGACTTATTAAAAAAGGCTGTTGCAGAACTTTCTGCAACAGCCTTTTTATTATCAACGACTGAATGGCCGTATGATGATTGTTTTCTCAAATCTCAGATCAGCAAGCTAAAACCTAAAAAGTGAAGCTGGTTTGCAGTGCTGCGCCCATATTATTTTCATCACTGTAATTGGCTGAAATATCGATATTAAATACTCCAGCAATGGATAAGCCTAAACCGGCAGTCACGCTGTTATCGATATTATCTGTTAAATCTGTTTGGTAGCCGGCGCGCAATTTAGCCCAGCTAGCAGGGGTAAACTCAAGCCCAATAGCCGCGAGTTGGCGATTGTCATTACTGCTATCAAACTGGTTAAGCGTGCCGTCAATATTGCTATAACCTTCAGATTCATTTAACTGCACATCAATGGCTGCGGTGATAAAACGGTTTTGATAATTGGCACTCACTGTATAAGTCGGGCTGATCTCATATTGACCTTGCACGCCATTAATAAGCTCAGTGTCATAGCTATTTTCTATTAAGTTTTTACCTACAAAACCAAAGCCAAATCCGGCGTTGTGTTGATAAGCAACACCGACATCAAGGTTCATATTGCCTTGATCGTTTTGGTAGCGATCATCATCCCAGTCATCAAACTCAAAGTTATCAATGTCGGTAATATAATTTATGGTGTTTACCTGTTGATATTTAGGTGACACCCCATAGTAGAGCTCGCCTGTGGCAAACTGATGCGACTTAGCTAAGCTGACACCAATTTCGGTAACAACTACACCCATGGTTAACGCTTGAGAGTTCAGATCTTGGTTGATGATATTGCTTGGATCAAGATCGCTATCAGCAATATCAGCAAACACCAGTGCATCGGCATAGGCTTGGGCAAACAGGTTGACCGATACAAATTTATTGGGGATCGCAATGGCTAACTGGGTGCCCACTTGTAGTTGGGCGTAATTGCCTTGGATCAACTGCAGTTGATCAATCACCACTTGGGCATCAGCTTCAGTTGGCATGCTGATGTTTTTAAAATCATCATAAACATCTGAAAAATCTTCAACATTCTCGATAGTGTCAGTGGGATCGTTAGCGTGTACCCCAAAAGCAGGGAACAATACCGCCACGCCATCGGACTCTTTAAAACGCGCCGTTAATGCAGGGTTATGAAATGGCGCCGTTAAATAATCGGCGCTGCTAACGCCAACGCCGCCCATGGCATGTGAGCGCGCATCAAAACTGTGATTGTTAGCTTGAACAGAGGTAGCAAAGGCCGCGGCCATGCATAAAGGAAGGTAGCGTAGTGTTCTTGTAGTTATTATAGGCATATTAATCCAGCAACATATTGTTATTAATAGTTTTATTGAAGTTGTTCGAAGCGGGATTATAGCATTGCTTAGGCTTGTTGTTACCAAGTGTTTGTGCTTATGTGAACTGAGCTGCATTGTTTTTATATTTTTTAGCCTATTAGCAAGTGACGGTTTTAAAGCGTCACTTTAAATCATTAGCTCAGTTACTTCATTTCCACTAGGTTGCAGGCACAGATATTAGTACTGGGTAAAAAATACAGTAACACGGTATTTTGTTGCGCATTTCGATTAGTAATTTGAATCGTAAGGTTATGGACGCCTTTTTTACTGATATTTCTTTTAGCAAAGGCCTCTAAGTGGCTGGCATGTTGTGGTAATGGCAGCTCAGTATTATGCCTAATTAATTCATTGTGGGTTAAGTTTAAAATGTAGGTGTCTTTCTCTTTATAAGCGCTAAGTACATCGCCTGTTAAATACAGGGTTGCAATAGGATTGCCATCGGTCGTGAAGTAACGGTAGCTGATACTGGCGGAACGTTTTTGTAAGGTAAAATCAGCGATCAGCGAGTGATGTTCAATGGTGTCACTATTAGGGTTTTTCGCCACTAATTCATTGCGACAAGATAGCACCATATCCACTTCGGTGGCTTTGATATGCTGGTAAACAATGACGATGGTGACAATGGATATTAAGGCCGCCAGTATTCTGAATATGATGCGATTAGTCACAGAGTGATACCTCAGCTAGCCATTTATCGGAGATAAAATTCGGGGTTAAACTAAAATCACTGGTTTTAATATTGCGCATTAAGTTATCGCCATTTGGCTTTTGCCGAGCTAAAGAGATATTTAACACCTGCATGTCGTTAGAAAATGCCAGATACACTTGTTGCCACACTAAGGTGTTGCATTGGTTGAGAGCAGCAATGATTTTTTCTTCAGTGGGCTTATCTTGTTGCATTGATATGCTGGGTGACTCAAGCCACGTCAGTTTTATTTGTTGCTGATTATCTAATTGCACAATGCGGCTATTTTTGACTGGCGTTTGTGCAGGTTTAAACAGTATGTATTGATGCATTGCTGCAATAATGGCGGTTAACACTACAAGCACCAATGCAGTGGTATAGATAAAGTGTTTTTTATGCTTTGCAGATTGCTGAATCCAACTGGCTGCTGGTGGGGTGATATTGAGCCGATAACCTTTACGCGGAATGGTTTCAATTAATTCAGCATAATTTTCGCCAAAGTACTTACGCAAAGTAAATACTGCTTTTGCCACTGCCGATTCACTCATAACAGGGCTTTGGGAGCCAGCACAGGCTAATTGGCCTTTGGTCATGATGCGATTGGGGTGAAGACTTAATTGCTCTAAAACCTGACTTTCGGTGCGGGTAAGGTGCAGCTGAACTTGAGATTCAGTATTGAGTATTTGGCTATTGGCAATATCAAATTCAAAGATTTCAATGCGCATTTAAATCACACTCAGATAAACATTCTATTGTTAAGTTTACTGCAATTAAATAATTACAAACATTCTACAAATCACAGTTTTACCATACAGCACTAACTTTGCAGCTGGCTTTTGCTAAAAGCCACTCATTACTTCTTTGTTATGAGCAATAGCCATTGCAGTCGCGGCTGCTCGTATCAAGCTCCCGCGCTTCGGATATTGCTAGTTCTGCTACGGACAATTAACTTAACGTGATCTGGGTCACATTAGATTTTAAGTAATCTCAAAAGTAAAACTCTGTAATTAGTATTACGTGCTAAATGCGGGTGCTTTTTTGATATTTAACGCTGTTAAGTTGAGTTTTTTCGCTATTTAATCCATCTTCAATTCGATTTTTCTAATGGAGTGATTAACTGAAATATTACTTTGAACTAGCTCCCGTTGCCATTTTTCCTGTCTGTCATGCTTATCTCAAGCCAGAAACGTAAGTGCTGAAGATGTACTTTTTAGCGTTCTGCCAGTTATCAACACTCAGCTTAAAAGTTGGGAATAAATATAAAAATGCGAGGCAAGTGATTATGAAAACTCTAAATAGAAGACAAGCGATCAACCGTATTATTGGTATTTCTACTGCGGCAGCGGGCGGGGCACTTATCGCTAATCCTGTTATAGCGGCAGTGACCAACGTTAGCGGAGATTGGAAATTAGAAGTGGGTACCCGCTTAGCTTATAGCAAACTTGATCCCATGGTTGTGGCAAAACGTGCTTATGAAACCGGTAATGGCTGTATGTTCCAAGTATTTGATAGCATTATTCAAAGCTTGGCAGAATCAGATTCTGTTGATGCTGATAAGTTCGCCCAAGTACCAACCGCCATGGCGCATTATGGCTATGCAGGCATGCTAGGAGAAGGCACTGTTTGTGGCAATATTAACGCCACAGGTATGTTGGTTAATTTATTATCCATTAATGGTGAGCCTGCCAATGCAATGTTAAGTCAAACCATGCGTTTTTATGAATCAGAAACACTACCGTTTCAAACGGCTGAATTTATTGAAGGCATAGGCGCTGACATGACAGAGACCTTAGCTCAAGTCGGTAAACCTACAGCGGCAAATAGCACCCTTTGTCACAGCTCTATTAGTCTTTGGGCCAGTGAAAATGGTAAGTCATTTAGTGAAAAAGGCATGCGCTGTAAACAGCTTTCAGCCTCTGTGGTCTATGAATTAGTTGCAATGCTTAACAAGGCTTTTGATGGTGAGACCGTAAATGATCACCCAGTTTCAGATGCGACTCAAGATTGCCAAGGTTGTCATACATCGTCATCAACATTTGCCCCTAGTGTGCAAACGAATATGTCATGTAATACCTGTCACGGCGGCCACTAATTGCTGGGAGTAATAACATGAAACATCTTAAATTATGTAGTGTCATTGGCTTGAGTTCGATGTTGTTGTTTGGCTGTGGAGGCTCTGATGATGAAACTATCGATCCGCCAATTGAGCCACCTGTAGAGCCTCCGGTATTGACGGTCAATATTGATCAAACTGAGACCTTAACTGCTAGCTTACAATCTGTTGATGCAGAAAATGGCGCAGTGACAGTAAAACTGACAGGTGATGATGATTTGTCGGTCACTGACGCAAGTGCATTTAACCTGATTATTATGGGTTACCCTTCAAAGACGCAGTCGTCAACCAAGTACAATCTGGATTGGCATCAGGCGAGTCATGCAAATTGCATTGAGGCTGAAACCTGCTCACTTGATATCAATGAAGCTGAATCAGGGCTGTATTATTTAACCTTAGACAGTGTGAATTGGAAAACTGCGGTTGAGACTTACCGGGTAGCCTTAGAAGTTAAAGGTGACAAAGCTCATTATGAATTAGTGTTTATGGATTAAGGTACTTACCAATGTACTTTTAAGCTAGCTGTAAAAATGACAAAGCCTTTTCATTATGAAAAGGCTTTTTTACTGCTCAAATGATCGATTAACTCAGAAAGCGATCAATAGTTTTTTGCACATCATTGGGCATGATGGGCTTCGTCAGGTAATCATCAGCACCAATTTTTAAGGCTAACTCTTGATCAGATGCTTCAATGAGTGAGCTGACTACTACGATCGGAGTATTGGCGATTTCAGGCTGATCTTTAATAAACTTGATTACTTGATAGCCATTGATATTAGGCATAGTGATATCGACGAAAATTAAATTAGGGCGAATGCTTGCAAACATTTCGATAGCAGCATCGCCAGAATTTGCTGTCATAACCCGATATTCATCGCCCAAAATTGCCAGTAACAGGCCTGTGCAAACAGGATCGTCATCAATAACTACAACCGTACGTTTTTCCATTAATGCCTCATTAACAACTAGATACTCTTGGTGTTGTATTGTCATTATAGCTTAAAGCGACAGCGGAAAATGAAATATCAAGCCAGAAACAATATTGAGGGGAATTTTGTTTCTGGCATTGTCGTTATCAAACCAAGGTTTGATATTGCGGTAGTTAGTTTGCTTAGAAGGTGGCAATAGAGGCCAGGTGTGCTTCAAGTTCTGCTTCTGTGGTGGGGGTAATCTCAAGTTCAATTGAGAGCGGATCGCTACCATTAAGCATAAATGCCGCTTGTTTGTTGTGATCGTAATGAAACCATTTTCCATTGATACACACGTCGGTATAGCAGTTCGGTAGTAATTCCATGAGTACACCTATTATTTTATGTGATGGAGCTTGTAGGGTTATATTTGTGACACTAAAGCACAGTTTGAATGTGCTTTAGTGATCTTAGTCACCTTTATAAGACAATAGTTAAGCTAGGAGCACCTTGATCTGCATCAATTGAGATAGCGTTTTGTTGGATGGGAAAAGACTTTTCGTAACACAAAACACTAAAAGAGGCTTGCTTTAAGCCTTATTTAGATATTAATGCTGCTTTTTGCCTATTCTTTAGGGTTAACCTTTGTTGATGGTGTTCACCAATGGTTATTCGGCTGCGGTTATTCGCTAGCAGTTATTCGGCTGTGGTTATTCGCTAGCAGTTATTCGCTAGCAGTTATTCGCCAGTGGCTATTCGGCTGTGGTTATTCGCTAGCAGTTATTCGCTAGCAGTTATTCGGCTGTGGTTATTCGCTAGCAGTTATTCGGCTGTGGTTATTCGCTAGCAGTTATTCGGCTGCGGTTATTCGCTAGCAGTTATTCGGCTGCGGTTATTCGCTAGCAGTTATTCGCCAGTGGCTATTCGGCTGTGGTTATTCACTAGCAGTTATTCGGCTGCGCAAATAAGCTGCTATGCTTTAATTTTTGTAGATTGGCACTCACCGATGGATTAAATGCTTTGAACAGGAGAATATCCAATGAATATTGCTGTAACAGCAGCTAATGGTCAACTTGGCGCTGCAATAGTAAATGCCCTGCTTGCTTTAGGCCCCAATTACAATGTAATCGCCCTTGCTAGAACCGTCGACAATGCCAAACACCTTGGGGTTGAAGTTCGCCCAGGTGATTACGATAATCTCGCTGAGCTTGAGACTTCGCTTAATGGTGTCGATACCTTATTACTGGTATCAGGTATGGCAGCCCCTGAAGCGCGTATTCCTCAGCATCGTAATGTTATTCAAGCAGCCAAGCAGGCAGGGGTTAAAAAAATTGTCTATACCAGCGTTCAAGGCGCTGAGGAAGACACTGCATTTTCTCCGGTTATTCAGAGTAATCGACAAACCGAGCTAGATGTCCAGAGCTCAGGACTTGAGTGGGTTATAGGCCGAAACGGTATCTATATTGAGCCAGATATTGAGTATATTGATAGCTACAAGGCGGCCGGCTTTATTTCCAATTGCGCTGGCGATGGCAAGTGCGGTTACACCACTCGAAAAGAGCTGGCATTTGCCTATGCCTGCATGTTGACTGAAGATAAACATAACGGCCATGTTTATAACCTCCATGGTGAGTCAATAACTCAATATCAATTGGCTGAATACTTGAATAAGAGTTTTGAGCTTAGCCTTAAATATATTCCTGTTTCAGTGGCGCAATACCGCGACGATCGCACCGCTGAACTGGGTGAATTTATGGGTACGGTGATTGCAGGTATTTACCAAGGCATACTTAATGGTAAATCAGATAACCCCAGCGACTTTACCCAAGCTGCAGGTCGTAAGCATCAAAGTTGGGATGATTACTTCTCAAGTCTTAACGCTTAAGTGTTAAAGCCCAAGCCTTAAAGCTTAATGTCGCCGTTAATGCGCGGCAATTAAAAGTTTAACGTCATAAAAAGCAGGCTGAAACTAACAAGGTCCTAGCTCAAACTAACTGGTTGCGTCTTGCTGAAGCGTAACCAGTTAATCCAAACCCTGTGTAAACCTTATAACAGCTCTCTACTGGTTAACATTGCTACAATTAAATGGTTGACAAAATCAACCAGTGCAATTATAGTTGACCTTATCAACTAGTTTTAACTTGTTTCATTAAGCCGGAGAGAGATTATGATCCCTAAAATTAACCGAGAAAATCGCTACCGCATTACCGTTGAAGAGCAGATCTCAGGCCAAGATACTGGCAAAACCTTAAGCTTTGAGTTTCAAGATAGGGAAGACCTATTCAACGCTGTTGAAAATATAAAAAAGGGCAGTGGCTTAGAAGCGCCGCTTGCCACCAGAGTCGCCGTAGCCTTACGACTGTTAGGGCCTGTGATGATGCAAAACCGTAAGCATCCACTATTTTTGGATTTTATGCCTCACTTTAAAACCTTTATGAACAATCTAAAAAGCACAGTAAAACAAACCATCACAGCTAAATAATCCCTAGGTTAATTTGATGCTTATCAAGATGATGTGTGCTGAGATAATCAGCTTTCAAAAAAGGCGCAGTCATTCACTGACTGCGCCTTTTTATTATTTAAGCCTGTTTTTAAACATTAAAAAAGGGCTTAAGGTATTTCAGTAAACCTCGTTACTTAACTGCTGAGTCCAGTGCATTGTAAGAGGCATGTTTACCTAGCTGTTTAGCAAAGTACTTGTTGGTTTCGGCTAAAATAATGTGTCTTAAACCAATAATCCCGATCAAGTTAGGAATAATCATTAAGCCATTAACGGTATCGGCCAGCATCCAAATAAGGTCTAGTTGAATAAACGCGCCGCCGGCAATCAAAGTTAAAAAGATAAACTGATATAGTTTAATACCTTGTTCACCTAAGCGTTTGCTGGTTAGGTAGTACCAACAACGCTCGCCGTAATAATGCCAACCTAGAATGGTGGTAAAGGCAAAACACACTAGAGCAATGGTCACCACATACTGGCCGACAATCACTGAGCCGCCAGAGGCAAAGGCTGCACTGGTCATTGCTGCGCCAGCAGTATCGCCATTCCACACACCGGTGATAATCAGCACTAAGCCTGTCATGGTACAAATCAAAATAGTGTCAAAAAAGGTGCCGGTCATGCTGACTAAGCCTTGCTCGACCGGTTCTTTAGTTTTAGCGGCAGCGGCCGCAATGGGCGCACTCCCTAAACCCGATTCATTAGAGAATACCCCGCGGGCGATACCAATTTGAATGGCTTGCGCCACCGTTGCGCCTAAGAAACCGCCTGCTGCAGCAATAGGGGCGAAGGCTGAGTGTAATACTAATTCAATGGCCGGAATGATTTGCTCAGAAAAGCTAAATAAAATCCACAAACAGGCCAATACATAACCTAGCGCCATAGTAGGTACTAACTTTTGCGCCACATTGGCAATGCGTTTAACGCCGCCGATCGTCACCGCAGCGACAAGGGTGGTGAGTACGAGGGCGGTAACCCAAGTCGGCACATCAAAGGCAATGGTCATGGCATCGCTAATGGCATTCACTTGGGCGAAAGTACCGATACCGAAAAAGGCTACGCCGACACCAAAAATAGCAAAAATATTGGCTAGCCACTTTAAGCCGAGGCCACGCTCAATGTAGTACATTGGCCCGCCAGCAATATTACCTCTGGCATCGGTGGTGCGATACTTTACTGCCAGCATACATTCAGCATATTTGGTTGCCATTCCAAAGAAGGCTGCTAGCCACATCCAGAAAAGGGCGCCCGGCCCACCGATTTTAATCGCGGTGGCGACGCCGACAATATTACCAGTACCGATAGTGGCAGATAGCGCTGTACATAAGGCCGCGAAGGAAGATAAGTCGCCTTTGCCGCTAGCAGGTTTAAATAATAAGCTTAAGGCCAGTGGCAGCTTAAGGACTTGGAGTAATTTTAGGCGAATTGTGAGATATAGCCCGGTGCCGATCAGTAAGCATAGGGTTATAGGGCCCCAAACAATGGCATTGATATCGGCTAAAAGCGCGTGAAAATTCATGGTATTCCTCGAATATTAAACAACAAAATTAATATGGAGGAGGAAAAGAAATGGCTGGATTTGTGGTACTGAGGAATACAGCTCATGCAGGTGTTCATCATGATTGATGACATTAGGCACAGCAGAAAACGACAGTGACCATAAATGAATACAGTCATCCTCTCCTCTGTCCTTTTGCCTGAGCGTTTCGCGGCAGTTGAATTAATTCAACTGCCACTTTCGCCTTCGGCGCTGTAATGACATTAAGCTGCGAACCACTAATGCTTACAGTCTCTCCAGAGGCTCGTCCAGTAACAGTCCTCACCACTAAGTGGCACCTGAAAGAGTGGTTTATTAAATGATATCAATACTATCCAACAAACTTGCCTCGTCGGTGTGGGGTTGCTCCCCACTCTCCTGCTACCTTCATCCGAACGGATCTTTTTGCTAAGCGATTAAAAAGTTTAACAAAAAGGACTGACAGCATGCGTGATGTTACCCATGTGCTCAAGAGATCTGTATCACAGTTTTATCAACAAGCTGTTTAACTGGTTTATATTTGAACGAGTACTAATTTCGAGTGTTCTTTGTTAGCGCTCTTTGTTAGGGTTCGTATTTACAGCTTGGCAATACTAGCTACTGACTGCCATATTCAAATCAGTTGCTAACCTTTTTAGCGTTTCAACCTGGTGGGTAAGCTTCTCGCCTTGGTTGGCAACAGACTCTGATACTTGATGAGTTTTAACAACACTGCTAGCAACTTCGGCGCTGGCAGTATTAAGTTCTTGAACTGCCTGAACTTGATGCACCATGGTATCGGCAAGTTGATTGATATCACTGAGGGTCTCTGCGACCTTAGCGATAATACTGGTGAGCTCATTACTGGATTGCTCAATGACACTTTGGCCGTGCAGCACTTCTTTTTGGCTACGATCTAACAGGCTACGAATTTCGACTGCAGAGGTATTACTCTTAGCTGACAGCTCGCGCACTTGTTCAGCCACTACTGCAAAACCGCGCCCATGCTCACCAGCGCGAGCCGCTTCAATGGCAGCATTGAGTGCCAATAAGTTGGTTTGGTCTGCCACCGAGGTAATTAAATCTGCCACTGACATAATTTCTTTATTACTGACTAAAATTTTGCTGATAGCTTCTGTAGTAGCCGCCAGTGATGAGGCACTTAGCTGAGCCTGATCATTGATAAGTTGGCTGCGATTACGTAAATCGACCACAAATGATTCTGACTGCTCAACATCTTGAGTCATCCGGCTAAGCTGTTGGTTCATTTCTTCAGCGGCGCTGGCCTGAGATTGGCAGTTTTGATTTAAATCATCCACTTGATGATGCAAGTCTTCAGATTGTGTTTCAAGTACCTCAGCCATGCTAGACAGTTGCACCGCATTGTCACCCGCGCGATGTAAAATCGACGATAATTGCTGGGCGCTTTGCTCTGCATCATTTGCGACTTTTTCTGTTTGATGCTGAGATTTTTCAGCATGCTCAATGGCTTTATTACGTTGCTTGGCGGTAAAGGCTTGGGCGATAACAATTATAATCAGTGGCATTAATAAACCAGACCAAGCCTCTGTCATGTATGCCGTATCAGACAGTTCCATAACCGGAATGCTCACCCCTTGTAACTCTAACATTAGCATCCAAGATGACGCTGCGATCACCAGCGCACTCCAAATCGTCGCCATTAAAATACCTGCAGTTAAAAAGAAGGCGATCAGTAATACCGTTAACCATAGGCTCTGACTTGAATTGAGCACACCACCGTCCTGATAAATAAGGTTCAGTGCATGTAGAGCCATACCAAGGAAACCGACATTAAGCGCGAGGGTCGGCATTTTTGCCAAGCGCAAAATTAAGCCTGCACTTATCTCGGCAATAATTAAAAATATAGAGGTGTAGATCAATAAACTATGATCAAATTGCAGCCATTTAAACAGACTGTAAAGGCCGGTAAATAGTGATAAAAGTGAGAAAAATAGAATGACTTCCACATACCTGAGTTGAGTGTCATTCCAGGTATTATTGGTCGGGAAAAAAGCAGCACGCCACATTGCCAAAGGAGTCATAAAGTTGCCTCTTATAATACAAAGTAGAAAAGGCCTAGGGGATAAAAAACCGAATACTTACCTTAGCCTAAACTAAATAATTCACATATAAATTATTGTTTTTTTATTGATTTATTAAAATTTGTTCTAGATTTACCATGGCTAAGGGGACAGCGGCAAACAGTTATCGCCTTAGACCATGGTTATCGTCACTTTTATTGTTTTAGATCAACCTTTTAGCATCGATTTTTTTAGGCCTTTATCGGTTGGCTTTTTGCCTAACCAGACACTGAGCACCGCTTTACGGAAGTCTTCACCTGGAGTGACAGCCAATTGCTGGCCATTTTTGTAACTAATCACACCTTCACCGGGCACGCTCATTAAGGTGAATTGATCGCCTGACTTAATGGGATCAGAAAAAGAGTTGATCAAGGATTCAATACTGGCGGCAATCGGCTCCGTTTTGCCGTTTGTTGCCCGATCAAAGCCTTCATTTAAGGCATCGATCATTTTTTCTGAGGTGATCATATCTGAGGTAATATTAAGCCGAATCGCAGTTGGGGAGTCGCTATCAATCACCTGTTGTGCTTGGGTACTGGTGCTGGTGGTAAACAAAGAACCGACATATAAGTCGATAAAAAATTTACTCCGAACTCCGGCGCCGTTTAACACCATAGTGCTGTTATTTAAAGTCACGTTTTCAGGCACACTGACACCTGAAATATCAACGGCAGCTGAGGCGCTGGCACACACGAACATTAAGCTCGTTGCGGTAATAATGCGTTTAATCATGTCATCCTCCATTAAGGATTAAAAAGCGCTGCCAATACTGAAACAGTTTGGTATTTAGCAGCGAAAGAGCATTAGTGGCTATTAGTTAAAAATACACTGGCTAGAATGCGTGGTTATATTCAATCCAATAGCTATCATCAGTGCTATCACTATTGTCTGTTTTATAGTTCACTCGCACGTTTTGGCGTTTGTTCATTTGATATGCCAAAGATAATTCACCGCTAAAGCTTGCCATTTGTAAGCCGCCATCCATGATGTCATCGCTCCATGACTTGCCTTGCATTTCTTCGGTATAAGAAGCGCTTAATAGCATCCACCAGTTATCATTAAAGGCATAACGGGCATAAACCATACCGGTTAAAATGAGTGATGGAACATCAATGCCACTGCTGGTTACCGGGATGTCTGTAGCTGTAATATCTTGCATGTTATCGCCAACGACCACAGCACCGGCATATAAAATTGGCCAAATATAGAAGTTATCAGTAACCGGAATCGTCATCACAGGACCCGCTTGCACCACTGCCATGCTGCCATAAAAAGGATGGTCAGCTAGGATGGCGTCAATAGACCAGCCGGTGCCGTTTGTGGTGTTGATAGTGCCATAACGTAAACGGTACGAACGCTTGCTGGTTTCATCATTAAATGTTGGTACAAGGCCGTAATCAGGATGCTCTATCATCCCAGTAAATTTAGGGCTTTTATCACCCTCGTTAAAGATATTTTTAGCTTCGAAAATAACCCCACTCTTTTGACCTGAATCAGCGGTTTTTTCCGACAGCATTAATTGGCCTTTAATGTTCATGCCTTCACTGCCGTATGATGCGCCAATAGAGGTGTAAACATCAGTTGGATTAGACATATCAATATCTGCTTCTGTGTCAGCAGCATAAGTTAAACCAGAAGTCATTGAAGCGAGTATTGCCATACTTAGAATGCGTGTTTTCATGGTAACTCCATTATTTTGTAATTAGTTTTTAATTAGTTTTTATCATTAGCGTTATAAATTTCTGAGGACTAATCCTCGTGGTACTGGCGATAGGTTGCGCCAGTACCCATTACTTCTTCACGTTTTATTGGGCTTGGTATGAACCTGCCATTAAACGGGTGTTGGTATATTTTTTACTAAAGAATACATAAGCATAAGCAGCATTAATGATGAAACTAGCAGCACCTGCTGCCAGCATGAGTTCATCATTGCGTGGTAGTGGAACCACGTTACTTTCGTACATGAATGGGCAGCTGAAGTAGTACATGAACGAGCCTGCTAAAGTGAATGCTCGAGCCTGTAACCAAGTGCCTTTTTTAATGAATAGCGCTGGTAATGTTGCTGCGATTAGCACCATCATTTGCGCCGTCGCAGAGCCTGGGAAATTGAGGTAAACGAACACAATATTCCAAACGTCGTAGGCGATAATCCAAAATGTGGTCATTGCTGGCCAAATCATGTCTTGCTGCTTACTTTTGTCTGAGAAAATTTTCGCCCAACCTGCAAGGGTGATAATAGATAGCACACCACCAGTTGCATTGAGGATATTGGCAAGATTACCCATACTGAAGTCTTGCATTACCGCTTCTGAAATATTAATCGCGAGGAATGCAGCAGCGCCGAATTTTGCCCATTTCATATCACCGACTTTGGTAAAGCGGATTAAGGTAAATAAGGCTGCAGCACCAACAACTGAGTACAGTTTTACCCATTTGAACCAGTAGGTGATCTCATAGCTTGACCACAGTGGAATAAGCGCTATGGGTAAGATGAACCAAAAAACGTAGTTACTCCATTTGTAGCGTCGGCACATTTCGTTTAATGCAATTAAGCCAAATAGCACCAGTAATACATGCCCATAAGCGCGGTATTCATACCATTTGTGAATGTTGAAGCCATCGTCTGCTAAGGTGAAGCGGATTTCTTCACTGTCAACGTAAGTTAATGTTGCCCCATCAAAGTCATTAATCTCATCACCCGCTTGGCTGCTAATCACCACACCTGTGGCAGTTTGCTGCCAACGCTGGGTTTCGACTTTATTAAAGCCGCCAGATTGTTTAGTGACACTGACAAGATTGTTCTCAGCAAATTCCATTCGATAAAACAAGCTACCTTCGCCGGGTTTGCCGTCTCTGGTGCCTTGCCATATTTGCCCTGGTAGCGGCTGAGTTTCTACTTGATGATTAATGGCGTCATCAGCGTTAGCTACGCTGGTGATGCTTACCATCATTAACGCAAAAACCGCGCTAAATAGTGTTATTAGTTTATGTTTCATAACAACGTCTCGTGTTGTATTAACCGAATACCGATGTGGTATTCGGTTGGAGGTGATTAGGCTGTTGCTAATTTCTTATCTTGAGCCGTTTGATCATCTTCTAATTCGCTGACTAATGGTGGTGGAGACTTTTCACCAAATGGTGGTTCACCATTTTTCTTCTGCATGGTGAAGTACCAAATTGCGAAAGGAACGTGTAAAGCAAGGTTGATGACGCCCCAGTAATACAGCACGTTATCGTTGGCCCAGCTGCTTGAATCCATTAGTGGTACAAACACGTCGCTGTTAGCGCGGATCAGTAGGTGGAATGCCAAGGTGTAAACACGCGCGATTACGTAAAGCTCTGGTCGACCTTTGATTAATGGGTATAGCTCTGCCGCCATCAAGATACAGAATGAACTTGCGAAGAACGCAGGGCTCTCACCGAATACAAAGGCTAGGTTCCAGGTGGTATAGAGGAAGTTCCATGCCGCTGTGGAATAAAACAGTAAGTCGTTTGGTTTGTCTTTACCGATAACCCAATAGACACGTTTACCATTTTTGTAGCGTGGGAAAGGAATAGTGACACAAAGAATGACACCACAGATTGCGTTAAAGTAGTTTGCTGTAGCAAAGTCTTTTAATGTGGCTTCTGCAATGTTTAACACTAAAACTGCATATAGAAATTTTAACACCCAGTCGCCGCGGAAAAACGCCAGCACCTTGTGTGGGTTTTGATGATATAGCCACGCGATACGGGCACCACCAACAACAATTGCAGTGGGGATTAATACACTGACCGTCTTAACCCAACGGAACCATCCGTCAAGTTGATCTGCCCATAGTGGGGCTGTCACTAATGAAAGTAGCCAAAAAGCGGCGGTTAATCTTGGTGTTCGGCGCATACCTTCAACCAAAACGAGTAATAAAACAATATAACCTGTCATTGATACGAAATATTGCCAGACTGGGATGTCCATAATGCCTCCGAGAGCATGTTATTTAGCAATCTATAGCTCCTAACTGATGGAGCTATGTTCAAAAAAATTCACGTTTTTGTTTAGTTCTTATTCGAATAGATCTTCAACATCCAAAGTTAGAGCAATAACTCTACTTTAGAGTCTTTACTCTAACTTAGGGTTTTAATTAGACCTTGATCTAAATCAAGTAATGATTCTGTTTTGGTTGTTACCTAAAGGTGTTTGGCTTGTTAATGTGATCGAGTTAACAGGTTGTTTAATCGCTAAATAAGTGACTATTAATTCATGGTTTCGTTAAATTTATATATTAGGTTGTCATAATTTATTCAATATTTTCAGTAAATTAGAAGTTATACAAATTACTTATGTGTGTGGGAGCCACTTTGGGAAGGGAATCGCTTTCAAGTGCTACGGGGCGGGATATATATTGGCTATTGTTGTAAACATTTCAGTAACAATTTTACTTTTAAGTGTGGGTGAAAAAGGGATTGTGACTGTGGCTGTAGTCATTGTAGTGAACAATTTTTGGACATTGAACGTAATTTATTTAACAACTCAGTGCTGAGAGCAGTCATTAAGTCTTAAATTGCCGCAGTTAGTCGCTGCAGTTAATGAAGCTTGATTTTAAGCATCAGTTATTACATCCGAGGAACCACTATGCCTAGTATAAATAAAGCCGTTAATAACCCAAGAGATACGAGTCAAGATGGGCTGAATACCTTCGAGCAGTCTGTGTATAACGACAGTCAGCCAACGATCATCGGTGTGGCAGATTCGACTCACTATCTGGTGGGCGTAGTGGATGCGGATAATAACTTTTCAGGACTGACAGCAGGCAGCGCTTGCACAGTAGTTAATTCACTCGCAGAGGCTAAGACGCTGCTGCGAAGCCATTATTATTCCAAGGCTAATGTGGTATATCAAACAGCTTATGATGAAATGTGTGGTTTGGCTGCAAATGGTCATTATCATGAAAGCATAAAGCTATAACAATTATCCTTTGGTTACCAATGCTTTGAACTGTGCGGCTTGGCCTGCGAATGGCCACTATTAATCAGTACGAAAGCATAAAGCTATAACAATTATCCTTTGGTTACCAATGCTTTGAACTGTGCGGCTTGGCCTGCGAATGGCCACTATTAATCAGTACGAAAGCATAAAGCTATAACAATTATCCTTTGGTTACCAATGCTTTGAACTGT
>NZ_JAUOQU010000044.1:0-29264 GCF_030547195.1 Shewanella sp. 6_MG-2023
TCAACCAGCACAATGTAGTCTTTAACACTAAACATCAGTCCATTAGGCATATCTAAACGTTCATTTCCTACAAATGGTAGTAACTCTTTTGGTTGCTCACCTTTAATCGCTGAATTTATGCGTCGTTGAATACTTGTGTAATCTGAAGTTTCAGGTGTTGCAGCCATTTGTGCGCGAATTGGATTCAAATCAACATACGCCATACAGGCGAGTACGGCCGCATCATCTAACAAGGCTTGAGATTTAAACCGCCCTTCCCAAAAACGGCCTGTACACTTGTCTTCTTTATTGGCCATTCTAGCAATCGGTTCACTCAAGGAACGCATAAACCAGCTAATGTCAGTCAAACGTTGGCGGTATTGAATGATACATTCATGAGCCGTCTTTAACTCAAATTCATTAAGCACTTCACCTTTAACAAATTTATGGGTCAGCAATGTACCTTTAAAGCCTTTATACCATAGGTATTATCAAGCTAAGTCAGTTAAACACCGAAGCCTATTCTCAAACTCATTGATGGGGCTAAGCGCTTAAAAAGGTTGCAATTTGAAGCGGTTAAAAACCCATTGGCAGTCAGCCAGTACTAGATCTAGAAGTTAGCTTCACCAAGCTAATAACCTCACTCTATTTTCAAACTTACATACTCACTAAAGCCACAAGTCATATAAAACCTTAACTGAGTAAAATTAGCAATAACCAAGTGCGTAGCCCTTGCTAGAGCCTTTCTATAGCTGGTGTAACCTGCTCAAAATCAAAAAAATATACAGTTTACACTTACTAAGCATTTAAATTTGGATAATTCATGTTATAAATAAAGAGTATTGGTTAGTAAAAAGTAAACAGCGTGTTGCTAGCAACAGCTTTGCGCAACGTAATAATCTTGAAATATCATTGCAAGCAAGAAATGCATGATACGAAGCTAAACAAAGTCGCCTAAAGAGTACTGCACTGAAATATTTCACTAGGTGATATTAAAATTAATAGAATTATAAAAGGAGGTTATATGTCGCTCATAAAGCTCTTAGTACTATTTACATTCAGTGTTACTTTTTCGCTTTCCGCATCCTCAAATAACGCTAAAAATGAAGAAAAACTTGTTCTATCATCTTGTAAGTCGCTAAATAACGAATCAGCCACCATTTCGGCTATGCCATGTACTTACTATATTCAGGGCTTTCTTGCTGGTGCATTAAATACGAGTCAGCAATACGAACTTAGAAACAATACCGAAGGATTTGCTGACAGAGCTTACCGTACTCGAGTTGGTACACAGACATCCAAAAAGCTACCTACAATCGTATGTATACCCGCAGATGTAACTCGAGAACAACTGGTTCAGCAGATAGTCGATCGAACAATTAACCAACTGTCTCCATCTACAGATTCTTTTAATGACCTTCACAGGCAAGTATATCAAGCATTAGCTGATGAATCGTCATGCGAGCAAAATGATTAACGAGTAAAAAGCTAACCATAATAATTTTAAAACTCGCCAGGTTTTGTACTGGAGTTAACTAACACGAAGCATTAAATAATATGACACAAAAAAATAAAAGCGGCGTTGTTCCAAGCCATAGGCTTAGCCTGTTATTAACCTTAGCCCTATTTTGGTGGATTAACTCAAATTACACTAACCCGCTTTTATTATCACTGGGTACAGGCTCAATCATGCTGGTGCTTTATGTTGCCCAAAAAATGGATGTTATCGACCAAGAAACGCACCCAATCCGTCTAAATGCCAATATGCCAGGCTATACGATATGGTTAGTGAAAGAAGTTATTTTATCTAATATTAGTGTGGTTAAACATATCTGGCTGGGTAACAGCAGTATCTCTTCAACACTCACTACCATAGACACTCGCCAATGCTCAGATATTAATAAAGTCATTTACGCCAACTCCATTACCCTAACCCCTGGCACAGTAGCGATAGACTTAATTGATGACAAGCTTACTGTTCATGCTTTACATAAAGATGGTATCGACGCACTAAAAGCCGGAGAGATGGACCGCCGGGTAAGGGAGCTTGAAGACTAATGTTAGCTACTGCCACCATCGCTATTCTCGTTGTTATGCTACTGGCAATCATTCGCTGTATTGCCGGCCCGACGCTTTATGATCGAATATTAGCTTTCAACTCTTTTGGTACTAAAGCCATACTGCTTATTTCGCTATTGGGCTTTTTAATGGGACGCCCAGAGTTTCTCGATATCGCCCTTGTTTATGCCCTCATTAACTTTATCAGCGTCATCGGCGTTTTACGCTATTCAGACTCAGCCGAGTTCAAAGTGACCCCCTATAAATCTCATTTAACCAAGAAGAGGAAGAAATGAATCTCTTACTCGAAATAAGCAGTGGTTTATGCCTGCTAATTGGTAGCTTCCTTTGTTTTTCTGGTGGTATAGGGATTATTCGTTTCCCTGATTTTTACACCCGAATGCACGCTGCAAGCGTAACCGATACCTTAGGTGCAAGCTCAATCCTGATAGGGTTAATGCTGCAAAGCCCAAATGGTTTAGTACTCATTAAGTTGGTATTGATTTTAGTATTCACACTCTTTATCAACCCTTCTGCTAGTCATGCCTTAGCAAAAGCGGCATTACATAATGGCCTATTACCGCAAAAAGATAAGCCTGATCCTCAGGGAGGAAACAAGCCATCGAAGCCTTAGTAGATGTAATACTATTAATCTTTTTAGTGGTCATCGCCATCGCTATCGTTCGCATGAGAGATCTATTAGCGGTCGTCATGTTAACCGGAATTTATGGCTTATTATCAGCCTGTTTCTTTGTGGTACTCGACGCTGTAGATGTTGCCTTTACCGAAGCGTCTGTAGGTGCAGGAATATCAGGCTTACTCATGCTAGCCGCCATTACCATGACTGGCCGAAAAGAGGCGCCAAAGCGGCATAAACCCTTTCTTGCACTGTTTGTTGTACTCGTCACTGGTAGCATGCTGATCTACGGTACCCTAGATATGCCTTATTTTGGCACTGTTGATGCGCCAGTGCATCAACATGTTGCCCCGCGCTATATTCATGACTCGATGGACGAGGTAGGTGTGCCTAATATTGTGACGTCAGTATTAGGGAGCTACCGAGCCTTTGATACTTTAGGTGAAGTAGCCGTTATCTTTACCGCAGGTATTGGCGTGCTTTCGCTGTTATCACTGCCTCGTCGCCGTAAAAAAATTCAATCTGAAGAGCCAACAGAAGAACAAATGCATGAGCGCCACATGGTGGTGCGCATCGTCAGTAAAACACTTATTCCTTTAATCTTGTTATTTGCACTTTATGTACAATTCCATGGTGACTTTGGGCCTGGTGGCGGATTTCAAGCAGGTGTTATCTTCGCTGCTGCGATTATTCTTTATACCATGCTATTTGGTTTAGATACCGCTAAAAAGGTATTTAATCCGGCGCTAATTCAATTGCTTGCTGCTGTTGGGCTTTTGCTCTATGCCAGTGTCGGAGTTGTTTCCATGATCAATGGGGCTAACTTCTTAGATTACAACGTACTGGCTGAAAATCCGATTGATGGCCAGCACTTAGGCATACTGCTGATTGAATTAGGCGTGGGCATCACTGTCGCTTCGGTGATGTTAAGCATCTTTTTCAACTTTGATGGCCGCAGACAAGCTCAGGCTCAAATTCAAGCTGAGAAAAACAGCTCAGATAAAAAAGGGGAGCAGGATGTTTCTCGGACTCTATAACTATTGGATCGTCGTATTGTTGATGATGATTGGCTTTTATATCGTTATCGCCCATGGAAACTTGGTTAAGAAGTTAGTTGGACTCACCATTTTTCAAACCTCAGTGTTTATTTTTTATATCAGTGTCGGCATGGTCGAGCGTGGTAGCGCACCGATATTGGCTGAAGGGATCAGTGATTACTCTAACCCGCTGCCCCATGTGTTAATTCTAACTGCCATTGTGGTGGGTATTGCGACCACAGCGCTTGGCCTAGCACTGGTGATCAGAATCAAAGAAGCCTATGGCTGTATAGAAGAAGATGAGATCCAAAAACAAGATCAGCTCAACGAGGACGAATCATAGTGTTAGCTCACCTGCCTGTTTTACAAGTTGTGGTGCCGCTAATGGCAGCCCCGCTATGCTGGTTCCTAAATCGCTCCAAACTTGTGTGGATATTTGCCTTATTGGTGTGCAGTGCTACCTGTATCAACAGCATAATATTACTAATTGAGGTCATGAAGTCTGGCACCATTACCTATGAACTTGGGGGTTGGGAAGCACCTTGGGGCATTGAATATCGCATCGATAAGCTGAACGCCTTTTTACTGCTAATCATCTCCACCATAGGTACTGTGGTGTTGTTTGCCGCTAACACCAGCATACAAAAAGAGTTAGACGAAGACCGCCACACCTTATTTTACAGCTTATACCTGCTGTCTTTAACCGGCATGTTCGGCATTGTGGCAACCGGTGATGCCTTTAATGTATTTGTATTTTTAGAGATTTCCTCACTGTCCTCCTATGCCTTAATTGCCTTGGGTAAAGATAGACGAGCACTGTGGGCTGCCTACCAATACCTGATAATGGGTACCATTGGTGCCACCTTTATTTTGATTGGTATTGGCATGCTCTATCAAATGACGGGCACGCTAAACATGAGCGATTTAGCTGTTAGGTTAGTTGATGTTGGCCACACCCGTACAGTATTTGCAGCATTCGCCTTTTTAATTGTCGGGATCTGCTTAAAGCTGGCGTTATTTCCACTGCACCTGTGGCTACCTAATGCTTATGCCTATGCACCTTCAATTGTGACAGCATTTTTAGCAGCAACCTCAACTAAGGTTGCTGTGTATCTGCTCATTCGTTTTACTTTTACCGTACTTGGCATCTCTTTCTCATTCACCACCCTGCCCCTGCAAAGTATTTTAATGGTGCTTGGTCTTATAGGTGTTTTTGCCGCATCTATCACGGCTATTTATCAGCAAAATGTGAAACACATCTTAGCTTACTCAAGTATCGCTCAGGTGGGATATATGATCATTGGCTACTCGATTAATACCAGTACCGGCATTATGGCCACCTTACTACATTTGTTTAACCATGCCTTAATGAAAGGCGCGCTGTTTTTAGCATTAGGCGCTGTAATGTACCGCATTGGCAGCGTCCAGCTCAAACAGTTCCAAGGCCTAGGTAAACAAATGCCATTGACCATGTCAGCCATCGTTATTGGTGGGCTCAGTTTGATTGGTGTGCCATTGACCGTCGGTTTTGTCAGTAAATGGTATCTGCTTATCGCCAGTGTTGAGGCTGGTATGTGGCCAGTGGCCGTTCTTATTCTATTGGGATCACTGCTGGCGATTATCTATATCTGGCGTATTGTAGAAATGGCTTACTTCAAGCCGCCACTTAATGGGTGTGAAACTGTCAAAGAGGCGCCTTGGACCTTCCTCGCCCCTATTTGGGCGCTCATTTTCGCTAATATTTATTTCGGTATAGATACTCGCCTAAGCGTGCAAGTTGCACAGGCGGCTTCTCAAAGTTTGTTTGGAATAACCCCATGAATCCATCTTTGCCGCTGATGTTACAGCTAACTATCTTATTGCCTTTACTGGCAACCTTTGCAATTGCAGCAACAGGAAAGAAACCTAACCTGCGTGAGGCTATCACCATCAGTATCAGCCTTATGGTGCTTTACTGCGTAATCAATATCTACCAAGCCCTCATGGCTGGTGCCAGTATTGAGGTCTCATGGTGGGAGCTGATGCCTGATTTAGAGGTGAGTTTTGTCGTAGAACCGCTCGGTATGCTGTTTGCTCTCATTGCCAGTTTTCTTTGGCTAATCACCACCATTTACGCCATCGGCTATATGCGTGACCATAATGAGGATAACCAAACTCGCTTTTATATCTGTTTCGCTTTGGCGATTAGTGCAGTGATGGGGCTCGCCTTTTCAGCCAACCTGTTTACTCTGTTTATCTTTTACGAAGTGCTCACTCTATCAACCTATCCGCTGGTGACTCACGCAGGTACAGACAAGGCCAAACAAGGTGGCCGTGTCTACCTCGGTATCTTGCTCACTACCTCTATCGCCTTTTTCTTACTGGCCATCATCTTAACTTGGTTTGTGACTGGCACCCTTGAATTTACAGCAGGCGGCGTATTTGATGCCGATGTGGATACCACCATTGCAGGCATAATCCTAATGCTATTTATATTTGGCATTGGTAAGGCTGCCATTATGCCATTTCATCGCTGGCTACCCGCAGCGATGGTGGCACCAACACCGGTCAGCGCCCTGCTTCATGCTGTAGCGGTAGTAAAAGCAGGAGTATTTACGGTATTGAAGGTGTGTATTTTCATTTTTGGACTCGACCTACTCCCCCAATTACCAACTACTGAATTTTTACTTTATTTAGCTACCCTTTCAGTGCTCTTAGCTTCAATCGTGGCGATGCGACAAGACAACTTAAAAGCCAGATTGGCCTACTCAACAGTGAGCCAACTCGGCTATATCACTATTGGGGCACTGCTAGCTACTTCATCGGGTGTGATTGGTAGTTCAATGCATATTGCCTCCCATGCCTTTGGCAAAATTACCCTATTCTTTTGTGCTGGCGCCATTTTGGTGGCTAGCCATAAATCTAAGGTAAGCGAAATGCGCGGCTTAGGTTTTGCCATGCCAATCACCATGGGCGCTTTTTTTATTGCCAGCCTTAGCATTATCGGCGTTCCACCAGCCGGAGGGACATGGAGTAAATGGTTCCTATTGATGGGCACTATTGAAACCGGCTATTGGGTTGTCATGGTTGCTTTAATGCTCAGTTCATTACTCAACATCGCCTACCTACTACCTATTCCTTACCATGCGTTTTTCCCCGGTAAAGGGTATAAGTCATCAAGTACAGATATTAAAGAAGCACCAATGGCTTCATTAATCGCATTAATTATCACATCCCTAGGCTGCTTGATTATGTTCATCCATCCACAGCCCGTTTATGAGTTGGCGAAAGCTATCTTGACTGTATCTGGAGTTAGCCATGGACAATGAGAAGCAATATCTCTTTGATAAACCGAAAAACATTCAGCGGGTTTTATACCTGTTATATACCTGTTGTGCATTGCTTGTGGCACTTGATTTTGTTATTCATCGCCATGTTTATCATAGCTGGGAAAACCTGCCAGCGTTTTATCCTATCTATGGCTTTGTCGGCTGCGTCATCTTGGTCATAGTCGCCAGCTGGATGCGTACCTTTTTGATGCGCCCAGAAGATTATTATGGACCCGTTGAAGAGCTTGATAATAGCAAAATTGAAATAGTCGACGTCAGCGATGGCCACGCCAAAGAAGCTAACAATAAAGGTGATCGCAATGTGGATGCTTGAGTTACCGCCGTTTGTGCTGTTTATCATTGGCGGATTGATTGCTGCTACAACTCGTGGAAAGCTGCGCGGTGCCTTGATGATAGCGATTCCAGTGATCAGCGGATTGCATTTGTGGACTGTGCCAGAAGGCGTCCATTTGCAATTGATGTTTTTAGACTATGAATTAATCCCTTATCGCGCAGATAAATTAAGCCTGATGTTTGGCTATATTTTCCATATTGCCGCATTTATTGGCATCGTCTACTCATTGCACGTTAAAGATACAGTGCAACAAGTTGCCGCTATGCTGTACGCAGGTAGCGCTATTGGTGCGGTGTTTGCGGGTGATTTACTTACCTTGTTTGTGTTCTGGGAGCTGTTGGCATTTACCTCAGTATTTCTAGTTTGGGCTCGTCGTACTCCAGCAGCATATAGCGCGGGGATGCGCTACCTCATCATGCAGGTTCTCTCTGGGGTTATTTTGCTGATAGGTGCGCTGTTTTATATCTCTGAAACCGGTAGCCTAGCCTTTGACTATATCGGCCTAGATAGCATTGCAGGATGGCTTATCTTTATTGCCTTCGGTATTAAGTGTGCTTTTCCTTTTGCTCACACTTGGCTTACCGACGCTTACCCTGAAGCGACGCCGACCGGTACAGTGTTACTCAGCGCATTTACCACTAAAGTGGCGGTTTATGCACTTGCTCGGGCTTACCCTGGCACTGAGTTGCTGATATACATTGGCGCTACAATGACCTGTTTCCCAATCTTCTTTGCGGTGATTGAAAACGATCTTCGCCGAGTGCTTGCCTATAGTTTGATTAACCAAGTAGGCTTTATGGTCGTCGGCATCGGGATCGGGACTTCGCTGGCATTAAATGGTGCAGTGTCTCATGCTTTTAACGATGTCATTTTTAAAGGCTTGTTGTTTATGAGTATGGGCGCCGTACTGCATATGACAGGGCGTAGAAATGGCTCCGATCTCGGCGGCCTTTATAAGACCATGCCAAAAACCACGATACTGTGTATTGTTGGTGCGGCCTCCATTTCTGCATTCCCTCTGTTTAGCGGTTTTGTCAGTAAATCCATGGTGATGTCTGCCGCAATGGAAACTGGCCATGACTGGGTCTGGTTAATGCTACTGTTTGCGTCAGCAGGTGTTTTTCATCACGCGGGGATCAAAATCCCTTACTTTGCCTTCTTTGCCCATGACTCGGGTATTCGAGCCAACGATCCACCGCTCAATATGTTAACAGCAATGTTTATCGCTGCCTGTCTATGTATTGGTATTGGTATTTATCCTGCAGCGCTTTATTCTCTGCTGCCATACGATACGGGTTACAACCCATATGATGCGACCCATGTACTCGCTCAGACTCAGTTATTACTGTTTTCAGCATTAGCGTTCGTTTGGCTCAATCTCAAAGGTAAATATCCACCAGAGCTTCGCTCTACTCACCTTGATGTAGATTGGGTATACAGGCGCTTAGTGCCTAATGCACTGCAGCGCATATTTGCAGTCATTTGGAAAGTGGATGGCGAAATTCGTCAATCAATTCGTGGGAAGTTAGACCAATGTCAGCAGTTTTTAGCGCGCCAATACAAAGGGGGGGGGAGCTTTATCTCGAGCGACTATCCATCTGGCAACATGGTGCTTTGGGTAGCAGTGATTCTAGCCAGCTACCTATTCATTGGCTTTATAAACTGACTCAGTCTCATTAATATACTCTCTAGCTTGTTTGCCTATAAACATGAGTAAACAGGCTACTTGTTGTTTTTTTGGGAGTGGATCTCAATTAATAATCAAGTAAATTATTGAATTAAAATTTAGCTTCAATCAATAAATCCTATAGAAAAAAACAGGAGTTTTGCCAACCAAACTCCATGTAATTTGGTTGCTTATTTAGCGCTTAACCCCTAGATGTGATAAAAGCCTTTCAAACCTAATAACAACCTCTTAGAATGGTTTTTATCATCATTTGTAGAGTCGATTAATGCTTAGATTAATTCAATCAAATCAGATGGAAGTTCTGTCAGAACAACTGTCTAAAATGCTCGCTATCCCCCTTGATAACGCTAATTTACTCGCAAATGAACATATCTTGGTGCAAAGTCCGGGGATGTCGACTTGGCTGCGCTTAGAAGTGGCTAAATATAATGGTATTGCTGCCGCCCTGTCCTTTCCGCTGCCGTCGAGTTTTACCTGGCAGTTATGCCATGAACTGCTGCCAGATGTGCCTAAAGATAATGCCTTTACTAAAGCGGCGATGACGTGGAAGTTAATGGATTTACTGCCGCCATTACTTGATGACCCTGACTTTGCGCCGCTACAAGCCTATTTAGCTCCGGTTGAAAATCAGCACGCCAACCATACAGATGAAGCGCTACCCTATATCCAAGCTGGCAGTTTTGATGCCATTAAGCTGTATCAATTATGTGGCCGTATTGCCGATATTTTTGACCAATACTTAGTGTATCGCCCTGAGTGGATTCTAGCTTGGGAGCAAAACGAGCATCCGCTGAAGCTGGAAGAAAACCAGCGTTGGCAACCTAAGCTCTGGCGGGCACTTATTGAATATAACCAGCACCACCTTCATGCCAGCACTTATCATCGCGCTAACTTACATCAACACTTAATTGCTGCACTGCAAAACCCTGACACTGTAATTAAGTCGCTACCTGAGCGATTATTTGTGTTTGGTATTTCTTCTATGCCGCCACAAACCTTGCAAGTGCTGTATCACTTGGCTGAACGCATTGAAGTGATTATGTTTTCCTTAAGCCCTTGTCAGCATTACTGGGGCGATATTGTTGACCCTAAAGCTCGCGCAAGAATGGCGCTGCAATATGTTGATAAAAAGCAGTTAGGCGAGCAATGGGAAGAAAAGCTCGAAGTGGGTAATCCGATCCTGGCTAACAATGGCAAAATGGGCCGTGAATTACTGGATTTAATGCTCGAACTACCGCCAGAACACACTGACTTTAGTTACGACTGCTATATCGAGCCCGAACAATCCCCTGACAGTTTAAATCTACTCCAAGGGGTGCAATACGATATTCTGCAAATGGAAACCTTAGGCCAAGCCCTTGGCCCTGATGCAGCACTTTATCAAAATGTCGCCAATAGACGCTCGTTAAGCCAGCAAGACCAATCAATTACCCTGCGCAGTTGCCATAGCCCGCTACGAGAAGTCGAAACCCTGCACGATCATTTACTCGAGTTACTGTCAAGCAATGCGAATGACAACGGTAAAGCATCACTAAAACCCAAAGATATCGTGGTGATGATGCCCGACGTGGCAGCTTATGCGCCTTATATTGATGCAGTATTTGGCACCAGCAATAGCGGTTTACATCGAAGTAATCAAGACTCAGGCAAAACAGCCAACTACTATATTCCCTATGCCATTGCCGATAGAGGCGCAGCTCAAGAGTCACCGCTAATTAACAGCTTTTTGAATTTACTCAATATTAATCAAAGCCGTTTTGGCCTCACTGACATTATCAGTATTCTCGAAGTCCCAGCAATTTTACGAAAATTTCAGCTCGATGATGATGCTCTGCAGCTTATTAGACGTTGGCTAGATGATGCCAACGTGCGTTGGGGCCGTGATGAAAAAACCCGATTGCAACAAGGAGTACCAGCGTTTAAGCAGAACTCTTGGGCATTTGGTATTAGCCGCTTAATTCAAGGTTATGCTTTTAATGATGAATCAGCGCTTTATAACGATTCACTGCTAGTACAAGGTGTTGAAGGCCAGTCTGCGCAAATTCTTGGCTATTTACTCAATTTCTTAGAGGCCATTGACGAATATCAACTGCAACTGGCTAGCCAATGTCCAACCCTTGAACGTATCGCGCAGCTACAAGCTTTATTAGAGGTTTTCTTTGATGCTGATGATGACGAGCGCGAGCAAGTTCAAACCATTCGCGAAGCCTTAGTCACCTTAAGTACCGAGCTTGAAGACGCCGGTCATCAAGGTGAACTCGATGTTGAAGTGCTCAAGCAATGGTTTAATCAAAACCTTAATGAATCTCGAGTTGGTCAGCGCTACCTTGCAGGGAGTGTGAACTTTTGTACCTTGATGCCGATGCGCTCAATTCCTTTTAAAGTGGTATGTTTACTGGGTATGAATGATGGGGTGTATCCACGAGTACAACACCCTGTTGGATTTGACTTAATGGCCCACAATGGCGCTATTAAAGGTGACCGTTCCCGCCGATTAGACGATCGTTACCTGTTTTTAGAAGCTTTATTGTCTGCCAGAGAGCAATTTTATATCAGCTACATTGGCCACTCTGAGCGTGATAACGCTGAACGAATTCCCTCAATGTTGGTGTCAGAGCTAACCGAGTATTGCCAGCTGTGTTATTTTGCTGACTATTATTTCACTACAAATAATGAGCCTCAACTCGAAATCGGCCAAGGCTTACGTGAAAGCGTTGAAGTAAATAATGCCGATAAAGCAATATTACGCCATTTAATCCAGCAGCAACCGCTGCAGCCCTTTGATGCCAAATTGTTTACTGCAACTCAGCAAACTAAATTGCAGCAAAGTTATAATCATCAGTGGTGCCCGCCAAGTATCGCAGATGCGAACCACTTACTTAATAATGCCCGCTTCTTTAACCGCCTTAAGCCGTTAGATTTAGCCAACGATGACAACCCATTTGATGCTGTTGCCGACGATGGCAGCGCCATTGTGCAACTTGAATTGTCGGCATTATTACGCTTTTTCAGAAGCCCAGCGCAATTCTTTTTCAATCGCAGTTTAAAAATTGATTTTAATTTACGAATTCAAGCTGACGATAACGACGAGCCATTTAACTTAGATGCATTAGAGCGCTATAAATTGCAATCAGCAATGATTGACAGTGCAGTGCATCACCAACTTGAACACGCTGACATTGAGTTTATCAACCAGCTAAAAGCCAGTGGCAGTTTACCCATGGCGCCCTTTGATGATGTGCTGCTTAATCGCTATCAAAACGACATTAAATACGTCATTGGTCGGGTGCTCTATCTCACAGGCGATAAGAGCCACAGTCAGGAAGTGGATATTGATTTACAGTTTGAAGGGCTAACGCCGCTAAACAGCGAGGCTTTAGACAGCACTCAATCAAGCATTAACGTTAACCTTATTGGCCGCATCGATGATATTTACGCTAAAGGGCAAATAAATTATCGCCCTGGCACTGCCCATGGCCGTGATTTTGTCAGGGTGTATTTGCGCCATTTATGCCTTAATGCCGCAGGGGTTGAGAAAAACAGTTACCTGCTGGATATTGGCCATTTTCATGCCTTTAGCGCAATTACACCAGAGTCCGCTCAGCAATTATTACAGCAATTTATTCAAGCTTATCTCAATGGCCAAGCCCAGCCGTTATGCTTTATGCCGCGCACCGCGTTAGCCTATGTTGAAGCCGATGGTGATCATATGGAAAAACTGCAAGCTGCCGAGCCATTATGGCTTGATGAACAATCAGGCTTTGGTGAAGGGAACGATCCCCATAATCGCCGTTTATTTAGTTTTCCTGAAGACTTTACTGAAGCTGAATTTGGCAAAACAGCCACCATGTTACTGCAACCTATGTTGAGTATTTATCACAAAGGCACCCTCGCCGAGCTTGACGAATATGCTATCCAACCACCTAAGCTCTCTGTAATTAAAGGGGGCAAAGCCTAATGACTCAAATTAATGACAATGCTAGCAAGTTAGAGGCCGCTAACACCGAAATGACTGACTCTGAAATCGCTAATGGCAAAGAAACTCACTCAAAAGTCAGCAAGCTTAATCCGCTAACACTGCCTTTTGCAGGTTCAAGCTTAATTGAAGCCAGTGCTGGCACAGGTAAAACCTACACCATTTCTGGGCTGTATTTACGGCTATTACTGGGCGATAAAGATAAAGCGCCGCTCACCTGTGAACAGATTTTAGTGGTGACCTTTACTAATGCCGCCACCGAAGAGCTGCGGGATCGAATTCGTAAACGTATTCAAGTGGCCTTTAAGTGCTTTATTGGCTTAGACACCAATGATGAATTTGTAGAGGCGCTGTACCAACAAGTACCAGAGTCTGAGCGGGCAATTGCCCTAAGACGGTTAGATTTAGCACTAAAGTCACTAGATGAAGCGGCGATTTTTACCATTCACGGTTTTTGTCAACGCATTTTATCTGACATGGCGTTTGAGTCATCGCTATTATTCGAGTCAGAATTTACTCTCGATGACAGTGAGTTTTTACATCATGCCGTGCGTGATTTTTGGCGTGAGACCTGCTACCCACTGCCACAAGTATTAGCCCAAGTGATTGATAACGAGTTTGGCGACCCTGATAGCTTGGCTTGGCAACTTAAACCGTTACTCGGCGCGAGCCAAGCCAATATCCCGTTTGTGGCGAAAGAGTTTAACCAGTTAGCTGATGAATTAGTTCAAAGCCTTGCTCGCTTTAAAAAGCGCTGGCCAACAGACAGTGAAAAAGAACTGGAACTGCTACACAGCTTACCGCTCAATGGCGCGAGATTCGGCAAAAAAGCCGATGATTATCCAAAGCTTGCGGCCATGTATGATCGCTTAACCAATTGGGTTAGCTTCGGCAATGGCCTGCCGCCAGTTAAAGATTTAGAAATGCTGGCGCTATCTGAGTTAAAACTCAATAAAGGTGGCACTATCCCCAGCGCAAATGATGCGCCGCTGCTCGATCATATCGAGCGATTATTTGCACTTATCCAGCAAATAAAGCCATCATTTTTAATTCGCGCCCGTGACGGTATTCGGCTGCGATTTATGCTGCAAAAAGCCCAGCGCAACTTAATGACCCCAGATGATCTCTTGATCACCTTGGCTGATGCCTTATCAACTGCTACTAAATCAACTGATACTGAATCAACTGATACTGAATCAACTGCTACTGAATCCAGCGCACACCATTTAGCCAAAGCCATTGCAACACGCTTTCCGGTGGCATTAATTGATGAATTCCAAGATACTGATCCGCTGCAATTTACTATTTTCTCAACCATTTATCAGCAGCAAACCCAGCTTGATAGTTTAAGTTTATTAATGATTGGCGATCCCAAACAAGCCATTTATGCCTTTCGCGGCGCCGATATTCATACCTATATCCATGCCCGTAAGCAAACTAAAGCGCACTATAACCTCGAAACCAATTACCGCTCATCCACGGCACTGGTCAATGGGGTTAACCAGCTCTTTAGCCAACATCAGGATCCATTTATCAGTGATGCGATCCCTTATGATGTGGTTGATACCCCAGCCAGCGCTGACAATAAAAAGCTCACTGAAGCCACTGAAGACAAATCAGCGCTGCGAATTAAACTGCTTGGCGAAGGTGAAAGCGGCTTAAATAAAACTACTGCCCGTCATCTACTGGCGAATGATGCTGCCAGTGAAATAAAACGTTTATTAACTGAAGCGCAAACTGAGCAATGCCATATGAATGGCACAGCGCTCATCGCCAAAGATATTGCCGTGTTAGTGCGCGATAAAAATGAAGCCTCGGTGATGAAGCAAGCCTTAAGCGAGCGTAATATTGGCGCAGTATTTTTAAGCCGAGATAGCGTATTTAACACCCAAGAGGCCTTTGAACTGGCGATAATTTTACGGGCTATTGCTAACCCGAAAGATGAGCGCTGCCTTCGCGCAGCACTCGCCACTGAGCTTATGGGTTACAGCGCCCAGCAAATTCATCTGTTTAATCAAGATGAAGAGCAGCGACAAAGCTTACTGGACCAATTTGCTGATTGGCATCAAACCTGGCTTAAGCGCGGCATCATGCCTGCACTGTTAAGTTTGGCTAACCAAACCCAGCTGATTAAGCGCTATTTAAGTAAACAGCTTAGCCCAAGCGTCGACAGCAACTCAGATAGTATGGCTGATAGTAGTGTTGATAGTAGTGCTAATAGTAATGCTGAAAGTGGCGAGCGCCGACTCACCGATTTCCGCCATTTGTGCGAACTACTGCAGCAAAAAGCCACCGAACTTGATGGTAGCAGCGCGATAATGAATTGGTTTGAGCAACAACTGATTGATGCTCAAGGCAATGATGAGCAGCAATTGCGCCTTGAAAGCGAACAAAATCTGGTGCAAATCGTTACCATTCATAAAAGTAAGGGGCTTGAATATCCCGTTTGTATGGTGCCATTTATCAGTCTCGCGCGGGATAATCGCAAAAAGCCTTCGCCTATGCTTTACCATAAAAATGACCAATTAGTTTGGGATGTTGAGGGCACGAAAGAAGGCTGGGAGCAATACAAACAAGAAAACCTCGCTGAAGATTTACGTCTGTTATACGTGGCGCTCACCCGTCCGGTTTATGTGTGTTACTTATACATTGCCAACCATAGCCGCATGCTTAAAGCTGGGGTAAGTAGTCACTTATACGAAACCGCCATTGGTTATTTATTGGGGATCACCACTAAAGATTGTGATTTTGAGTTGTTATCACAACAAGCACTGGCCATAAAAACCAGCGCGCCAGTGCCCGATGCCATTAGCGTGGTTCAGCTAGAGGCGATTGATGACTCAGCGCTCACTGAACTTAATGGCCAGTCGCAACAGTTAGCGGCAAAAACCTTGCAGCGTGATTACCACACCCCATGGCGAGTTGGCAGTTACTCAGGTTTGGTGAAACACCTTGCCCATGAAAAAGTCTCTCCGGGTGCCGACGATGAAGATTTTAGCCAAGAAACCCTGCCGCAATTTGAATCCGCAGCTGACATCAACCCTTTTGACACTGATGTTGAAAACAACGCCATTAATCGTTTTACCTTCGAGCGCGGCGCCAATGCCGGTAGCTTCATGCATTTGGTGTTAGAGCTATTTGATTTCACCAATGCTGAGGTTGAATTGCCACAAGCCTTACCCAAAGCCATGGAGCAATATGGTTTTGACCAAGAGATATGGACAGATACCTTAATCCAGTGGTATCAACAAATCCTTCATAGCCCGCTCATTACCAATAATGCAGCGCAAGATAATCAGCTATTAAATGATCATGGTTTGCCACTGACATTAGCCCAGTTAGCCCCAGAGCAAAAATTAGTTGAGATGGAGTTTTATCTGCCCATTAGCCAATTAAAATCTCAGCAGTTAAATCAGTTGTTACAACAATATGGTTATGATGCAGGGCTTGAATTTGACGAGCTACAAGGCATGTTAAAAGGCTTTATCGATTTAACCTTTGAGTATAAAGGCCAGTATTTTATTGCCGATTATAAATCTAACCATTTGGGTGACGATTTAACATGTTATGACCATAATGCGATGGCGACAGCCATCAGTAGCCACCGTTATAATTTACAATATATTCTTTATACCTTGGCACTGCATCGTTACTTATCTTTGCGAATGCCAAGTTATGATTACCAGCGTCATATAGGCGGCAGTTTTTACCTTTTCTTACGTGGTATGAGCCCAGAAGCTTCAGGCGCAGGAATATTTTTTGATAAACCGCCATTGGCCTTAATCACTGATTTAGATGCACTATTTTCAAACAACAATGCATTGGAGCAAAAATAATGATTACCCTTAGCGCCCCAATGACTCAGTTACTTAAAAATTGGCAACAACAAGGGTTAATTACCCCACTTGATCGTCACTTCGCCCTTGAAATGGCCAACTCTCAGCTCGCTCAAGTTGATGCCAAAAATGACACTGCTGATGAGTTTTTATTATTAATCTGTGCGCTATTAAGCCAGCAATTATCAAGTCAGCACAGCTGCTTAGTTATCGATAATATCGATCTTGATAATCCGTTTTGCGAGCAAGAGTCCCATTGCAAGTTAACAATAACCCACCAGCAACTCAGTGACGCTATCGAAGCATTAGCCTGTGTCGGCCAACCTGATGATAACCAGCCATTAATTGTTGAGCATAACCGATTGTACTTAAACAAGTATTATCACTTTGAAACCCAAGTGGCAGCCCGATTCAACCAGTTGGCACAAGTTAACTTAACTGTTGATACCGCAACGCTAGCGCAATATTTGAATGACTTATTCGATGAAAAACCAGATGTAAATAGCAAGAGCATCAACTGGCAAAAAGTGGCCACTGCTACGGCGCTAACTAAAGCCTTAGCGGTGATTACTGGCGGCCCCGGCACAGGTAAAACTACCACTGTCACTAAGTTGCTCTTGTTACTGCTAACTCAAAAAGCCTTAACCATTCGACTGGTGGCGCCAACCGGTAAAGCCGCTGCGCGATTAAGTGAGTCCATTAAAGCCTCTAAAGCGCGGCTAGTAAGTCAAGTTGAGCAAACCGCTAAGCCAGAGCTAATTGATGCCCTAAGCAAAATTCCTGAAGAGGCTGCTACGCTGCACCGTTTGTTGGGAGTGATCCCTAACTCACACTTATTTAGACACCACAAAGATAACCCTCTTAGGTTAGATTTATTGGTGGTCGATGAAGCATCAATGGTGGATTTGCCTATGATGCATAAGCTATTAAGCGCCCTGCCTAAAAATGCCCGCCTAATATTATTGGGCGATCAAGACCAGCTGGCATCCGTTGAAGCAGGCGCTGTATTGGCGGATATTTGTGCAGGGTTAAAAGTGACTGCCGATCTTAGTGCTAATGCATCACCATGGCAAATGCGCTATTCAGAGCAGCAAGCCAACTTATTGCAGCAGTTAACTCAGCAAAATACCAGTCAGTTTATTCATCCTAAACCTATGCTCGGCGACAATTTATGCATGCTGATGCACAGCCACCGCTTTAAAGGCGATGGCGGCATTGGCTTGCTGGCCAATGCGGTAAACTATGTCAACATCAACGGCATTCGCCGTGAGTGGCAGTGCGGCCATCAAGAGTTAACTTGGATAGAGCATCAGCCCGATGCCCAAAGTCTGCCGTTATTGCAATCGGCAGTGGCAGCTTATGCCGAGTATTTGCAAAAAGTGCTCGATAATCAGCATGCTTACTCGCAGCAATTAAGCTGTATTTATGGCGCAGAAGAGATTATTGATACCTTCAATAAATTCCGCATTCTATGTGCCATGCGCTCAGGTGAATTTGGCGTTGATGGCATGAACCTCGCCATCACTAATGTGCTCAATCAGAATCATTGGATAAAACCCACTCAAGAATTTTACCTTGGTAGACCGATTATCATTCAAAGTAATGATTACAATTTAGGCTTATTCAACGGCGATATTGGCTTGATATTGCAAGATGAGCAAAAGCCCGAAAAATTAATGGCCTACTTCGTTAAAGCCGATGGCAGCTTGTTGAAAGTACAACCTGCAAGGCTGCCCAATCACGACAGTTGCTTTGCGATGACCGTACATAAAAGCCAAGGCAGCGAGTTTGAAAAAGTCGCCTTTGTGTTACCACAAAAACCCAGTAACGCCCAATGGCAGCTGCTGACTAAAGAGTTGGTTTATACCGCTATCACCCGCGCTAAAGAGCATTTTATTTGTTTAGGCACACCGTATGTATTTGAGCGTGCCAGCAAACAGGTAACCTCACGCGCATCAGGCTTAGCACTAAGGTTATGGGGAGAGGATAACGAGTAGTTGGTATCTCAACTATGGATACTGCCGCCAAGCAATTGATCAAATAGATATAGATAGAGCTAGAAATGTAACTTTTTGATGTTTTTCCATAAAGCAGCTAAGTTAGTTCCTATGAGTTAATTCATAGAAACAAGGAAGTATTATGGATCTAGAAAAGAGTTTAGACCAAGCAGATAAGACAATAAATGACCCTAACCCGCCTAGATGGCAAAAGATAGGTAAAGAAAACTATAACCTAGCTCTCAATCGATTCAGCCCGGGGCATGAATTTAAAATTGCGCCGCTACATAAGGAAGGCTTTGAAAACGCTGCATTTATTGTAACCCATATCACTAATGATAAAATATCCACTGTGATTGATTATAACGGTGAAATTATAAGTGTTTCAGTCGCGTTCAATGATCTGACTTGTGACTCAAAAACTACCCCCTCAACGGGCAAAACCTCTAAGCCTGTTTTAAGTTCTTCAGCTGGAAAGGATTCGTTTGAATGCGTCGTATTTTTAAAGCGAACAGGCTAGTATCATCGAACGGATAATCTTTAAAAACTTAAACTGGCAGTTATCCCGTTAAGATAACTGCCAAATCAAACACTAAAAACAACCTAAAAACTATCCCCAGGTATTCTTACCCAACCTTCCATAAGCACTCTTGCACTGCGGCTCATGCTGGCTTTATTCACCTGCCAGCTACCATTGGATAATGTCGCTTCTGCGCCCACTTTTAGAGTGCCCGATGGATGACCAAACACCACTGAAGTACGTGCTTGTCCACCAGCGGCAAGATTGACTAGCGAGCCTTCAACGGCAGCAGCCGTGCCTATTGCTACCGCTGCTGTACCCATCATGGCATGGTGCAGTTTACCCATTGATAATGCCCGCACTTGTAAGTCAATATCAGTGGCTAATACTGCTTTACCACTTGATGAGTTGTATGCACTTGGCGGCGACACAAAGGCAATCTTTGGCGTGTGTTGGCGCGCTGCGGCTTCATCAATGTGTTTAATTAACCCCATTTGCACTGCACCATGGGCACGTAAGCTTTCGAAAAATGCTAATGCGCTATCATCATTGTTTATGTCATCTTGAAGCTCATTACCCACATAACCAATGTCGGCAGCATTAACAAATATCGTTGGAATACCTGCATTAATCATAGTGGCTTTAATGGATGGGATCCCTTTTGCGCTAAGCTCTGGCACAACTAAATCATCCACCACATTACCAGTTGGGAACATCGCTGCATCAGCGTCTGCTGGCGCTAAAAACTCTACCAGTACTTCGGCTGCAGGAAAGGTCACCCCGTCTAATTCAAAATCACCGGTTTCTTGCACTGCGCCGTTAGCCATTGGCACGTGCGCAATTATGGTTTTGCTGATATTGGCCTGCCATATACGCACTACCGCAATACCATTTTCAGGTACGCGGCTACTGTCAATTAAGCCATTGGATATGGCAAACGAACCCACAGCCGCCGTTAAATTACCGCAATTACCACTCCAATCAACGAAGGGTTTGTCTATGGCCACTTGGCCAAAAAGGTAATCCACATCATGATCGGCGTGGCGGCTTTTAGACAGTATTACCGTTTTGCTGGTACTTGAGGTTGCGCCGCCCATGCCATCAGTTTGTTTGCCATAGGGATCTGGACTGCCGATGACTCTAAGCAGCATGGCATCGCGGGCATCGCCAGCCACTTGAGCGGATTTAGGTAAATCAGTTAGATTGAAAAACACCCCTTTACTGGTGCCACCACGCATATAGGTTGCTGGAATTTTTATTTGTGGAATATGAGACATCATGTTTCCTAAAATCAATCAGCACAATGAGTGAGAGGCGCTCATTGTGCTGATGTTTGTTAAATTTAACGCAGCTATAACGACTTATGACTCATCACTAGTCACTAATGGCTGGCCTCTAAAAAGTCTTGGGCAAAGCGTTGTAAAATACCGCCCGCTTCATAGATAGACACCTCTTCAGCGGTGTCTAATCGACATTTAACTGGCACAGTTAAATGCTCACCATTAGTGCGAGTAATGATTACTGATAGCGCCGCACCTGGAGTACGCTCACCGATAACATCGTAGGTTTCAGTACCATCAATTTGATAGGTATGACGGTTCTCGCCATTGGTAAACTCAAGCGGCAGCACGCCCATTCCTACAAGGTTGGTACGATGGATACGCTCAAAGCCTTCAGCAACAATCACTTCAACGCCCGCTAAGCGGACCCCTTTGGCTGCCCAGTCACGGCTTGAACCTTGACCATAATCAGCACCTGCGATGATGATAAGTGGCTGCTTACGCTCCATATAGGTTTCAATGGCTTCCCACATGCGCGACTCTTGCCCTTCTGGCTCGATTCGGGCGTAAGAACCTTGCTTAATCACTTGCTTGCCATCTTTACCTAAGGTGGTCACCATTTCATTAAATAGTTTAGGGTTAGCAAATGTGGCACGTTGTGCGGTTAAGTGATCGCCGCGATGGGTGGCATATGAGTTGAAATCAACTTCAGGCAAGCCCATTTTATCAAGGTAAGCACCTGCTGCACTATCAAGCATAATAGCGTTTGATGGTGATAAATGATCGGTAGTGATGTTGTCACCTAATACCGCTAATGGGCGCATGCCTTTCATGGCGCGCTCACCCGCTAATGCGCCTTCCCAATAAGGAGGACGACGGATATAGGTACTTTGAGGGCGCCAATCATACTGTGGATCAATCTTAGCTGAAGAGTCGCTGCCGTATTCAACTTTGATATCAAACATTGGCTCATATACTTTGCGGAATTGCTCAGGCTTAACGCTAGCAGCGATAACCGCATCAATTTCAGCATCTGATGGCCAGATATCTTTAAGCCTTATATCGTTACCTTGTTGATCTTTACCTAAAACATCTTTTTCAATATCAAAACGAATGGTGCCAGCAATAGCGTAGGCAACCACCAGTGGCGGCGAGGCTAAGAACGCTTGTTTCGCATAAGGATGAATACGACCATCAAAATTTCGGTTACCTGATAACACCGCGGTGGCATATAAATCACGTTCAATCACTTCTTGTTGAATCACAGGATCGAGCGCGCCACTCATGCCATTACAGGTAGTACAGGCAAAACCGACAATACCAAAGCCCAAGGCTTCAAGTTCGGTTAATAAATTGGCATCTTCAAGATACAACTGCACCGCTTTTGAGCCTGGTGCTAATGAGGTTTTAACCCAAGGTTTACGTGTAAGCCCCTTGGCATTGGCGTTACGGGCGATTAAGCCTGCAGCAATCACATTGCGTGGGTTAGATGTGTTAGTACAACTGGTAATGGCGGCAATAATACAAGCGCCATCAGGCATTAAGCCGGCTTCATTCTCAACAATACCGCTAATGCCTTTAGCGGCTAAATCACTTGTCGATACGCGGCGATGTGGGTTTGAAGGACCTGCAATGTTACGTCCAACACTGGATAAGTCAAAACGCAGCACGCGTTCATATTCTGCATTAACTAGCGTGTCAGCCCATAGGCCATTTTGTTTGGCGTAAGTCTCAACTAACTCAACTTGTTTATCATCACGGCCAGTCAGTTTTAAGTAATCAATGGTTTTATCATCGATATAAAACATCGCTGCTGTGGCGCCAAATTCTGGCGTCATATTTGAAATCGTAGCGCGATCGCCTAATGTCAGATTAGCGGCGCCTTCACCATAAAACTCAAGGTAAGTTGATACTACTTTTTGCTCGCGTAAAAACTCGGTAATCGCTAACACAATATCTGTCGCAGTAATGCCTGATTGACGCTCGCCGACCAGCTCAACACCGACAATATCAGGTAGACGCATATAAGATGGGCGACCTAGCATCACGCTTTCAGCTTCAAGCCCACCAACACCAATAGCTATAACACCTAAAGCATCGACATGGGGCGTATGGCTATCTGTGCCCACTAAGGTATCAGGAAATGCCACGCCTTCACGGGCTTGCACCACTGGCGACATTTTCTCTAAATTAATTTGATGCATGATGCCGTTGCCGGGCTGGATCACATCAATATTTTTAAAGGCTGTTTTAGTCCAGTTAATAAAATGAAATCTGTCTTCATTACGTCTGTCTTCAATGGCGCGGTTTTTTTCAAAGGCATCTTTTTCAAAACCTGCATGTTCGACAGCCAGTGAATGATCGACAATTAATTGCGTCGGCACTACTGGATTCACTTTTGATGGGTCGCCGCCTTTTTCAGCGATAGCATCACGTAAACCCGCTAAATCAACTAATGCGGTTTGACCAAGAATGTCGTGACAAACAACACGGGCTGGAAACCAAGGGAAATCGAGATCTCGCTTACGTTCAATAATTTGTTTTAAGCAATCTGTTAGCGTCTCAGGTGGGCAGCGACGCACAAGGTTCTCGGCATAAACGCGAGAGCTATATGGCAGTTTGTCGAATGCGCCTGCTTGGATATCATCAACAGCAGCTTTGGTATCAAAGTAATCCAGCTCTGTACCTGGTAACGGTTTTCTATAATTTGAATTCATAACCCAATCCATCAAGTTTGGTAATTGTTAGCTAGTTTGCAATTTGCATGTTCAACAAGGTCTGAAAAACAAAAGGCTGACCCATTGGCCAGCCTTTGACTGTTTATCTTTCGCTAATTGGCGTTACAGTGCGTGGCTCAGATCCGATGTAATCAGCACTTGGTCTGATAATACGATTGTTTGAGCGCTGCTCCATGACGTGAGCAGCCCAGCCAGTAAGACGTGAACACACAAAGATAGGCGTAAATAGCTTGGTTGGAATACCCATAAAATGATAAGCCGATGCATGGAAGAAATCAGCATTACAGAATAGTTTTTTTGTATCCCACATAAACTCTTCACAAGCCACTGAGATGTCGTACAAGCTAGTATCGCCATTTTCCTGAGCCAGTTTTTCTGACCAGGCTTTAATGATCACATTACGTGGATCTGAAGTGCGGTAAATCGCATGACCAAAGCCCATGATTTTTTCTTTACGCTCTAGCATGCCTGCCATTTGCGCTTTAGCATCGCTTGGCGAAGTAAACTTTTGGATCATGTCCATTGCTGCTTCATTAGCACCGCCATGAAGTGGGCCACGAAGAGTACCGATAGCACCGGTAATACACGAGAACATGTCAGATAAGGTTGAAGCACATACGCGCGCAGTAAAGGTAGAAGCGTTAAACTCATGCTCTGCATAAAGTATTAACGATACATCCATCACTTTACGATGTTGCTCTGAAGGCGTTTTACCATTCAATAGTTTTAAGAAGTGGCCGCCGATGGTTTCTTCATCTGTAACGCAGTCAATTTCAACACCTTCATGGCTGAAACGATACCAGTAACACATGATGGCAGGAAAAGCGGCGAGTAAGCGGTTTGCTGCTTTATGTTGCTCAGCAAAATCAGCTTCTGGCTCAAGATTACCTAAAAATGAGCAACCAGTGCGCATCACATCCATTGGATGTGCATCGGCAGGAATACGTTGTAATACTTCTTTTAACGCTTGTGGTAAATCACGCTGAGTCGTCAATACTGATTTATAAGTATCTAGCTGATCTTGCGTTGGCAATTCACCATTAAATAATAGATAGGCGACTTCCTCAAAAGTAGCATTTTCAGATAAATCGGCAACATCGTAACCGCAATAGGTTAAACCTGAGCCTGATTTACCTACGGTACATAATGCTGTATCACCTGCGCTTTGACCACGAAGGCCTGCACCACTTAGTTTCTTGTCTACCATAATGATTTCCTATTCTTTTATGTGTTTCGAGTACTATTTGGTTGTCTTTTAAATTATCGGTTTGCTTATCGACAATCTTTGTTCAAGAACAATATTTGTGCATTAATCATCCAATCGCAATAAATCGCTATTGCTACAACGACAAAGCTTATAAACACTGTTTATCAACACTTTCTATCAACAGAAAACTGCTTTTATGTCTTGCCAGTAATTACTTGTTTTTACCTTCAGCAAATAAGCTATCAAGCTTTTGCTCATAATCGTGGTAACCGAGGTAATCGTATAAATCCATACGGGTTTGCATGGTGTCGACAACCGCTTTTTGGTCGCCATCTTTTAAGATTGCGCTGTAGACATTTTCAGCGGCTTTATTCATCGCACGAAATGCACTTAACGGATACAGCACCATGGCTGCGCCCCACTGACCGAGTTGCTCTTTGTTCCATAACTCTGTTTGACCAAACTCGGTGATGTTAGCCAAAATCGGGACATCAAGTGCATCGGCAAAGGCGCGATAATGCTCTTCAGTTTTTACCGCTTCGGCAAAAATACCGTCTGCACCGGCGGCAACATAGGCTTTAGCACGGGCGATCGCCGCCTCTAAACCTTCTTGAGCAAATGAGTCGGTTCTTGCCATGATGAAAAAATCAGGATCAATACGGGCATCGACAGCCGCTTTAATGCGATCAACCATTTCTTCAGTAGACACAATCTCTTTGTTCGGGCGATGACCACAACGCTTCTGCGCAACTTGATCTTCCATGTGCACAGCTGCAGCGCCGGCTTTTTCCATATCACGAACGGTTTTAGCGATGTTAAATGCACCACCCCAACCGGTATCGATATCCACTAATAGTGGTAAGTCACAGGCTGAAGTAATACGCTGAACGTCAACAATCACATCATTGAGTGACGTCATACCTAAATCAGGTAACCCATAAGATGCGTTCGCCACACCGCCACCCGATAAATATATCGCTTGATGACCAATTTGTTTCGCCATCATTGCTGAATACGCATTAATAGTTCCAACGATTTGTAGTGGCTTGTTGTCGACTAATGCCTGACGGAATTTTTTGCCTGCGCTCATGATATCCCTCTCTCTATTTGTTATTGCTATGCGGCAGTTGTTTACGCTTAACTGCCGAAGCTTAATTAACGGTTTAATTTAGTTTCGATATTATTTTTGGAGTACATGATGTGACGACGCATTAGCATCTCTGCTAACTCTTCATCACGATTTGAAATGGCTTTAACTATATGGGTATGTTCTTCAAAGGCAGTTGTCACCCGAGGTCCTGCCATGCCTAATTGCACTCGGTACATACGAATAAGGTGATACATACCATCTATCAGCACTGAAATAAGGTGTTTGTTTTTGCTCCCTAGAATAATGCGGTAATGAAAATCCACATCACCTGCTTCTTGATAATAAGACTCGCCAGATTTCACTTCATTAGAGTGTTTGCTCAGAAGCGTTAATAAATCTGCAATCTCTTCATCAGTCATGTTTTTAGCGGCAAGCCTAGCCGCCATGCCCTCAAGAGATTCGCGCACTTGATACAACTCTATGAGCCCTTCAGGCGTTAATGCCACCACTCGGGCACCTATATTGGCTTTACGTTCAACCAAATGGCATGACTCTAAACGGTTTATTGCCTCGCGGATAACTGCGCGGCTAACGGCGTACTTTGTCGACAGTTCTGTTTCACTCAGTTTTGAGCCTGCCGTAATATCGCCTTCAACGATGTCCTTTCTTAACTCAAAAAAGGTTTTATCGGCTGCTGTAATGGGCTGTTCAGTAAAAAATGTCATTTTAAGTAGGCTGTCTGACCAAAGAATAATTGTCGACAATATAAGCCAATAATAACAAGTGGTCAACATAAACAAGCTAGATTGTCGACAAAAGTATAAAGCGCCAGTGATAAATCAACGCTGCTAAGTTGTGGCTAAAGCATAAGCAGGGCAAAGTATGTTTACCGATATAAGCTCGCGATATGACTCAGAGAAATAACACAGAGAACTAACACAGAGAACTAACACAGAAAACACCCATGCTCGGTTAACGCCTCCCTTATTTATAAATAGACAGATAGATAGATAGACAGATAAATGGATAAATGGATAAATGGATAAATCGTGACGGAGCGGATGAATAAACTCACCCATAAGCCCCATACATTGGGCAATGAATAAATGTATAACAGCCAAGCAAGCTTAGGGAGTACACCTAAGCCGTTTTAAATATCCCAAGTAAATAATATGGCTATGGCACAACTTTATTGCCCATAAAACGCGCAATTAAGCGGTGTTCATGACTATTTGTTGCTTAGTTCACCATTTACTCAGCCCTGCTCTTGCCTAGTGGCTTGTCAGTTCATTATCATAAGTTAATTTAATGCACATTCAGTGATATCCATCAGCAATTTTGCGGAGCAACAATGACAACTATCAACTTACTTTTAATCTGTGGCGGCGGCAGTGCAGAGCATGATGTGTCTTTGTTATCAGCTGATTTTTTTGAATCATCTCTCGCAAATAGTAACGAGATTAATTTACTGCGAGTTGAACTTGATAAAAATGGCCATTATCACGATCAAGATGGTAATGTTTGTGAGCTAACCAATAAGCGCGAAATTCGTTTTGAAGATCAGCAAAAAGCACCTTGGCCTGTAGACTATGTCATTCCTTGTATTCATGGATTTCCCGGTGAGACCGGTGACATTCAATCTTATTTCAATTTAATCCAATTGCCTTACTTTGGTTGTGAGTCAGAAGCCTCAAGAAACTGTTTTAACAAAATCACCGCCAAAATGTGGTTTAGCGCCTTAGGCATCCCTAATACGCCTTATATTTTTCTTAATGAACTAAATGATGACGCTATACAACAAACGGCAGCAGCCTTATCAGAATGGGGCTCAGTATTTGTTAAAGCCGCCTCTCAAGGTTCATCAGTGGGCTGCTATAAAGTTGATGACGCAACGCAAATACAACAAGTATTAACTGATGCCTTTAGTTTTGCGCCTTCTGTGGTGGTTGAAAAGACCATTATCGCCCGAGAGTTAGAAGTCGCAGTTTATCAATATCAAGGTGAAGTAATAGCAACACTGCCAGGTGAGATCATTTGTGCCAGTAACACTTTTTATACTTTTGAAGAAAAATATAATGCTTCAAGTAAGGCGACCACCAATGTAGTCGCAAAGAATTTATCTGAGGATGTGTGTGAAGCGATTCGCAGCTATGCGATAAAAGCATTTAAAGGGATGAAGTTAAGACACTTATCAAGAATTGATTTCTTTTTAACCGAAGAGAATGAAATTTTACTAAACGAGATTAATACCTTCCCTGGCTCTACACCAATTTCAATGTTTCCGAAAATGCTACAAAATCACGGCGAAAACTTTACTGATTACTTGGTTGAAAACATCAAAAGCCAATTATAAATCTAAACACATATACCAACTTGATACGACGATTAACGACAAAATAGCTATCGCGTCATATTGATTGAAACAATATTGGAATATGTTTGCTGATGGCCAGCATCTTCCAATTGTTTGCGCCAAGGGTTGTCTTGAACCCTGACCATATAGAAACGCTCACGGTAGGTATCAGTGACGAATGCAACCCCATGTTGCATTAATTCATAATGAATATCATGTACAAATACCAAAGAAAAATTCTGCCTGCCTGTTAACTGATTAATGTCTCCTCGCGTTAAGCTTACTCCATTCTCTAATTGTTCAAATTGAATCATTAGCCAATTCGCAAAATCTTTTGAACTCACCATTTGATTGCCCTCGTATTTAAATCAAAAAAACTACAACTAAATCTAACTAATAGTTTAGTGCACTTTACGATTTTCAGCACAATAGTTTAACAAACTCATCTGGCCAAACATTATTCATCAAATGAAAAAACGGTAGTTTAACACCAAGAAATCACACACTACCCATTGAAATATAGAGAATTAGAATAAAACAAACACAGTCAAATAAAAACATATTAAGATGTCAACTTTTTAACCAGTGTCAACAAAATGACTTACAACTTAATTTTATCCGTTTACTAGAACAGTATTGCAACATTAACCTAACAGCTTAATGTTATATATAGTATTACTTCTATGTTGTTCCTCATAACTTAATCGGAAAGGAATAATGTCAAAAATTGTTTTATGCATAGTCAGTTTTATGCTCATATCTGGCTGTAGTCAAACTCCTCATTTCAATGATTCAAACCTTAATTCAAACTCCCTAGTTGGCATTTATACTAATGATGATGGTTTTGGAAACCGTATTAATATCGTTTTAAATGAAGATGGGGGTTACGAGTCTCAACTAAATGGAACCATTGGAATAGAGGGGTTTTCTTATGGTGAATGGGAGCACACAACGAAGTCAAATAGTATTTTATTTTCCCCAATTAAAGAACATGGTTTTTTAAAAGGAAAACTTAAAACATTACTGATCATTAGTGATAGTAACAATATTTCCTTAATTCCAGCTAAAAAACTTAAAAGTCATTCTAAGTTAATGGCTGATTACGGACAATCAAACTATAGCTATCAGAAAGAGGGTGTAACAGATTCTGTGTAACTGCAATTTAGTTAATATGCTTCACAATTCTGTCTTCGAACTCAATAATAA
>NZ_JAUOQU010000045.1:0-26050 GCF_030547195.1 Shewanella sp. 6_MG-2023
TTACGTCTGAATTAAAGCCTAACAGGCAATCTCACTTTCAGAAAAGTGGTGGGCCGTGAAGGATTCGAACCTTCGACCAATTGGTTAAAAGCCAACTGCTCTACCAACTGAGCTAACGGCCCATCTGGGTTTTATTAATACTAATTGTACTAATTGGAACAAAAGCCAACTGCCTGTTCTTGTTAACAAGAGCACAAACAACTGAGCTAACGCCCCATCTTAAAGCTTTCAGAATAATTGAAGCCTATAAATAGTATTCAATCAATCTGCCATCAAAATAAGTTAATCTAACTCATTCAAATGACCCCAGAACGTCGCTCCGTTCTGAGGGCGCCTATAATACCTTTTTCATTTGCTCATGCAAGCGCAATTTAGCGTTTTTTTGCCGTTTGCACTAAAAACAAACTAAGAGGCTGTTTTTAGGTTAAATTAGGGTTACAACGCAGACAATTGTTGCTGTGCTAAACGTGCCGATGCACTATTTGTGTATTCTTTAAGCACTCGATTGTAAAAAGCAGTTGCGGTAGCTTTATCACCTTCTTTTTCAGCAATCATGCCTAACTTAACTAAACTATCACCACGCTTATTAGAATTAGGATATTTAGTGACCACTGCATCAAAAGCTTGCTTCGCTTCAGTAAAGGTACCTTTATTAAACAACAGTTGCCCTAACCAATAATTTGCATTTGCTGCATAAGTGGAATCAGGGTATTGCTTAATAAAATCACTAAAAGCAGGAATAGCCTCATCGTACTTACGCTCTTTAAGCACTAAATTCACCGCTTGCTCGTAACTTGCAGTTTCACCTAAGCTAGATGGGCCTGCTGAAGCGGCATTATTTTCAGCAACGGTAACCGTAGTCGCCGCGGCACTAGCTGATAAATTAGCAATTTCTTCATACAACTGACGTTGACGCTGTAACATTTGACTAATTTGATAGTCTTGCTGCTCAGTAATGCCTCGCAAATCTAACACTTCACGTTGCAAAGTATCTAAACGCTGCTGCGCTTCAAATTCCGTTTGTTGTTTTGCTTTAATGATACGCTCGAGACGAGATATACGATCGTCATTTGAACCACCAGCAAGATCTTGCACCGGCGCTGGCGCAGCAGTGGCACCAGCAGCAAAAAACATTGCAGCAAATAAAACAGCATGTTTCATCAATAAACTCCTAAACTGGCCAACAAGTGCTGGCCTTCCTATTACGAAAGTTCAACCGCGATGATTAGTAAACTAAAACACCACGACGGTTTTTAGCAAAACCACTCTCGCTTCGAGAGAAATCTAATGGCTTTTCTTCACCATAACTAACAACACTCATTTGACTTGGTTGTACACCCATACTTTGAAGGTATTTCGCAATAGCTTTAGCGCGTCTTTCACCTAAAGCAATATTGTATTCAGGTGTACCACGCTCATCAGCATGACCTTCAATTAATACACGAACATTTGGATGCTCAACTAAGTAATTGCCATGAGCTTGAATAATGGCAGCGTTTTCGCTTTGTACTTCACTGCGGTCAAAATCAAAATAAATGATATTTTGAGCGCGTAATTCTTCTTGCTCTACGCGTTGTTGCTCTTCAGGCGTTAAGATTGGTGCAACGCCTCCTGTTTCAACACCACCAGAACCGTATTCACCGCCAGTAGTTGTGGTTGAGCCACTTGTAGAACCACTTGCATCGGTTTCAGATTCTGAAGTTGTGCTACATGCACCTAATGCCATAACAGGTACAACAACTAACATAGCTTTAAACAACTTATTCAGATTCATTGGAAATCCTTATTAATATTATAAAAATGGTGACCAGGCTGGTGATTTAACTTCACCTTGACCTGCGGGTAATCTTGCTTTAAATCGTCCATCCATAGACACCGCAGCGAGCACTTGCTTGCCTTGGTGTGTAGTACCATAAATAACCATGGTGCCATTTGGTGCAATACTTGGCGACTCGTCAAGGGTCGTTGATGTCAGCACTTGCATAAAACGGGTTTGCAAGTCCATTCGTGCAATATTGTATTTTCCGTTAGTACGGTTTACAAAAATCATACTGCGACCATCTGGAGTGATCGTGCCACCTAAGTTCCACTCGCCTTCAAAGGTCATACGTGAAATTTTACCTGTGCTGAGTTTCACTTGGTAAATTTGCGGTTTTCCGCCGCGCTCAGAGGTAAAAATAAGTGACTCTCCATCTGGCATCCACGATGCTTCAGTATCGATAGCATAATGATTAGTAATGCGCTTTATCGCTTTACTGGCAATATCGATTACGTAAATTTCAGGCTGACCATCCTTAGATAGTGTCACAGCAAGCTTTTTACCATCTGGTGAGAAACTCGGTGCGCCATTAATACCCTGATGAGAACTGACTTTAGTACGCTCTTGGGTATAAATATCTTGCACAAAGATTTCCGCTTTACGGTTTTCAAAGCTCACATAAGCTAAACGTCTGCCATCTGGTGACCAACTTGGTGACATTAACGGCTCTGGCGAGCGAAGTAACATTTGCTCGTTATAACCATCATAGTCGGCAATCATCAAATGGTAAGGAGATTTTTCACCTTGTTTAACGACAACATAAGCGACTCGACTTAAAAACGCCCCACGAATACCGGTTAGTTTTTCATAAACAATGTCACTAATGCGGTGACCATATTGTCTAAACTGTGCTTCACTGATAACAGTTTCACGGCTCTCAAGCAGTAGTTCACTGTTTTTCATTGGGCCTTTATCAGTTTGTAGCTGGGCTTTGACTAAATCAATCAGATCAAAACTCACCAAATATTGATTATTGCCATAAGGCTTAATTGAGCCCACTAATAACGCTTCAGATGCCGTTGAATTCCACACTTGAGAGGTAAATTCTTTCACAGTGCTGATATTTGCTTGCGGTAAACTGCGCGCATCAAGCGGACTAAATGTGCCACTGCGAGCTAAGTCACTGGTCACCACATCACTGATACGCTCAGGTGCTGGCCCTGTACCTTGCCATACAAACGGCATAACCGCGATAGGTCTTGCAGCATCAACACCTTCAGTAATAACGATATCTAATGCGGCATTCGCACTGCTACTTACAAGAACTACAAATAGTGTTAACCATTTTGCCAAAATCTTCATGTGACCCCTTTAATTAAATTCCGGTGATACGGTTAAATTAATTTCTTTCATTTTGTTATACACATCAGCTTCAGAAGAAACCGGTAACCGCCCTGCTTTATTTATCGCAGCTTTCGCTGCACGACAAACAACTTGATCGCCACTTAATGTTTGACTCGCGGTAACAAAGCCATCTGGCGCTAATCGAATTAACACGCGGCAACTTTTACCACGCATTGACTCATCAACAACCAAATTACGTTGGATAGTTGATTTAATCATCGCGGTATACTTGTTTACCTCAGATACAACCTGTTTATTACGGGTTGCAGATAAAGCAACTTGCTCAGCAGCCATTGCATCTGCCATTTCTTTTTCCTGGCGAGCACGCTCAGCCTCTTCGGCTTTACGTTTACGTTCAGCTTCTTCTTTACGTTTTCTGTCTTCTTCACGCTTTTTAGCAGCTGCAGCTTCTTCACGCTGGCGCTTTTCTTCAGCTTTTTTCTCTGCAGCTATACGCTGCGCTTCTTGCTGTTTACGAAGTTCAGCGGCCTTTTCTGCTTTGGCTTTTTCTGCAGCTTCTTTTTGCTGCGCAGCCTTAGCGGCATTATTGGCTTTTATGGTTTCTTGCTCTTTTTGCTTACGTTGAATTTCAAGCTGCTTAATACGTTCTTGTTCTTTTCGCACTTCTTCTCTAGCTTTGCGCGCTTGCCTATCGATTTCAGCTTGACGTTGTTTTTCTTTTCGCTCGGCATCGCTTCGTTGTTGTTTAAGTTTTTCAGCATGGTCATTAATACGCTGCTGATCAACCACAACGGCCTGAACGATGGGTTCAGATTGAGTTTGTGGTAAATGTTTAGGTTTATCTTCAAAACTAATGCCTAAAGCAAGCACCACGATTACCCCAATATGAATGCCGGCAGAAATAACAACGGGTAAAGTTAATTCAGATTTAACAGCCACCAAACTACTCCTCAGGCGAATCAGTCATTAAGCCCACCGCAGGCACACCCGCACCTTGTAAGCTGACCATGAGTTGAATCACGTTTTCATATGCTATGCGACGATCGGCTTTTACAACTACAGGTCTTTCTGGCTCAAGCTGGATCATTGCACCCACTTGCACTGAAATTTCATCCAATGAGAGTGGATCGTTATTTGATCCGCTGCCCACATTCAGAAAGTATTCACCAAACTCATCAATTGAGGCAACGATAGGCGGTTTGCTTTCTGCCGATAATGGTTCAGCTTTACCTTGAGGTAGTTCCACCTTTACGCCTTGTGAAACAATTGGCGCTGTCACCATAAAAATAATAAGCAGCACCAACATTACGTCGATATAGGGTACAACATTAATTTCGGCAACTGGACGGCGGCGCTTGCGTTGATACATTACACCGATTCCTTCTCGCTGTAGGCTTGGCGTTGTAATATGTTAGAAAATTCTTCCATAAAGTTAACGTGGGCCATTTCAAGTTTTTCTACTTGTGTCGAGAAACGGTTATAGGCAATAACAGCTGGAATAGCAGCAAATAACCCCATAGCTGTCGCGATCAAAGCTTCAGCAATACCCGGCGCTACCATAGTTAAAGTGGCATTTTCTACTGTGCCCAATGCAATAAATGAATTCATAATGCCCCATACTGTACCGAACAGGCCGATATAAGGGCTGGTTGAACCGATTGTGGCTAATAAAGGTAAATGAGTATCAAGTTTTTCAACTTCACGGGATAAACTGACTCGCATAGCCCTTGATGTGCCGTCCATAACAGCTTCAGGAGACTTACTGTTTGCTGAACTCAAGCGAGAGTACTCTTTAAAGCCTGCGACAAATAATGCTTCAAGGCCTGTCAATGATTCACCACGAATTGACAACTCTTTGTAAAGTTTATTCAAATCCACACCAGACCAAAAAGTATCTTCAAATTTTATTGATTTAGCGCGGGCTGAATTGAGCAATTTACGGCGCTGAATGATTACCGCCCACGAGGCAATAGATAAACATAATAAGGTTAGCATCACTAACTTAACGAGAAGACTTGCCTCTAAAAAAAGACCGATAAAAGAAATTTCAGCTTGCACGATTAAACTCCTGCACAATATTGGATGGAATAGCCCTAGGTCTCATTCGAGATAAAGCAATACAAGCGACAACAATAGTGGCTTCACAATAGCTAACACCATTATCATCTAGCAATCGCTGTTTAAATATCAGCGAAGCTTTTTTTAATTCTGTCAGCTCAGATTCAACAATTAAGTTCTGCTCGAATCTTGCTGCAACTTTAAAGTCTAGCTCAGCATGTTTCACCACAAAAGCAATGTCATTAGCTAACAATTCAGTTTGCTTTATTCCCATAGCTTTTAACCACTCTGTGCGAGCACGTTCGAAAAAGTTTAAATAATTCGAATGATAAACAACACCACCAGCATCGGTGTCTTCATAATAAATAGAAATAGGCCATGTAAACATAATTAGCGATTGTGAATTTTGCGTAATAAAAGATGGCTTACTATACCGAGTACCACCACGCTTGTGAACAAAGCGACCTAGCAAAACGGGGATTATTTTAGGGTTTAAGACTTAATTTGGCATTAAAATATGGCTTTTGCAGAGATATTAGCGGCAAATGAATAAAGTTTAATGTTAGCGCCTTTTGCAGTTACATTTAGGTAACATAAAAATTGAGATTAACATCACGAATAGGCTGTAAATCTAGGCCTTTCAAGATAGTAATCTCAACATAAATTATCACTAATGAATTTTAGCGGGAATGGCTAAACCAAAACTGTGCCACAAGAAACTGTATATATCTGCAGCTTCATCAATTTTCATGGCAGTAGGTTTACCAGAGCCATGACCAGCATTGGACTCAATACGCATAATCACCGGCTTGTTTGCTTGTTGATGTTTTTGCATCATAGCTGCAAATTTAAAGCTATGCAGTGGCACAACGCGGTCATCATGATCTGCTGTCATCACCATAGTGGCAGGATAATTCCCAGGTTTGACATTATGATACGGAGAGTAAGCTAATAATGCAGGCAATTGCTCAGCCACATCCGCGCTGCCATATTCACTGACCCAGGCCCAACCTATGGTGAACTTCTGAAACCGTAGCATATCTAGCACACCGACCGCTGGCAGTACTGCGGCAAATAAATCAGGTCGCTGTGTTAATACCGCGCCCATCAATAAACCACCATTACTGCGACCATAAGCGCCTAACTTTGATTTGTTGGTGTAACCATTATCAATCAGGTATTCCGCAGCAGCATAATAGTCATCAAACACATTCTGCTTTTTATCGAACATGCCTGCTTGATGCCAACTTTCGCCATATTCTGCCCCGCCGCGGATATTGGGAACGGCATATATTCCGCCCATATCGAGCCAAGCAATATTTGCAGGGCTAAAACGTGGTGTCATCGAAATCGAAAAGCCACCATAGGCATAGAGCAGTGTTGGGTTGTTGCCATTAAGGGTTACCCCTTTTTTATAAGACACCATCATTGGAATACGGGTGCCATCTTTACTGGTATAAAACACTTGCTCAGAAACGTAGTCATCGGGATTAAACGAAACTTTAGGCTGATTATATAAACTGGTTTCACCGCTTCTAAAATCAAATTTATAAATCGTTTGCGGTTGCACATAGCTATTGAAGGCAAAATAGAAATAATCTTTACTGCGTTTTCCGTATGGTCCTAAAACACGGCCTTTACCTGGAAGCGCAACATCTTGCCTTTTGGTGCCATTTAAACCGTATATCGATACTTTACCTAATACATCATGTAGGTAACTCACTACAAAATGATCATGGACAATCGCAATATCGTTAATGGGATCGCTAGACTCAGGGATAATGGTTTGCCAATGGGCTTTTTCTGGACGATTAATATTTATCTCAATAACTTTTCCATTTGGCGCATCTAAATCTGTCTTAAAATAGAAATGCTCTTCATCATTACCAAGGAAAACATATTGAGCTTCTAAATCGGTGATTAACTCAACCACTTCAGCATCAGCAGATTGCAGTGACTTATAGAAGAACCGATTGCGGCTATCAGTGCCTTGAGAGACAGTTATTAATAAGTAGTCGCCCTTTTCGGTTATTTCAGCCCCAAAGCCCCAATCTTTGTTTTGTGGGCGCTCATAAATAAGTATATCTTCAGCTTGCTGGGTACCAATTTTGTGGTAATACACTTTTTGATTAAAATTGACATCAGCAAGTGCATCGCCACCGGCTGGTGCATCATAGCGAGAATAATAAACACCTTGGTTATTGGCGTCCCACGTGGCGGTTGAAAACTTAATCCACTGCAGTTTATCGGCCAGCGCTGCGCCTGAGGCAATATCAATGAACTGCCACTGCTGCCAGTCAGATCCAGATTTTGAAACGCCGTAGGCCAGTGTTTTACCGTCATTACTGACCGAAACACCAGATAGCGCAACGGTACCGTTTTCAGAAAGTGTATTGGGGTTAAGTAATTCTTTGGTATTGCCAGCTTTATCAGTTACATACAACACAGACTGTGACTGCAACCCGTCATTTTGATAGAAAAAAGTATTTGAGCCATTTTCAAATGGCGCTGACACTTTCTCAAAATTCCATAATGCTGTAATGCGATCAACCACAGCTTGCTTGTTGTTAATGTTATTTAAATACTGGCTACCAAAATCTTGTTGTTGTTTAACCCACTGTTCAGTTTCTGGTGTATTTTGCTCTAAATGTCTGAAAGGATCGGCAACACTCACACCGTGTAGTGTTTCAACCAAATCTTGTTCGACTGTATTTGGATAAGAATATTTAGTGGTACTTGTGACTTGTTCTACCGTAGAGTCTGGTGCGTGTTGACAAGCAGTAAGTGCAGTTCCAAGGACAATGGAGAGTAGTGAACCCTGTAATAAGGGCATTTTTATTATCATTTTAAGCAACCTTCTTTTGCATTGTGGCTTCATGCCTGAAAGTAATATACCTCAAAATATAATTATTGCGAAAATCTGTATTTATTTAGGGATTACAAGACTATTTCATAGGCTTATCACAAGATAATTTCGAATAAAAATAATTAGCCAGGTACTTTAATTGAATAACTTAACAATTGATTATCATCCAATACCGCACACTTTCGACTAAATATGCACGCCAGATGATTATTCATTTACTTATAGCGCTATTACTTCATAAATGGGTGCTTAAACGCTAAAGCTCAACCTAAAGTCACATTAGTTTTTTTAATGCGAAGTCGAAATTTTTCTAGTTTGTCAGCTTAGAGCAAAGTCTCTAATATACGCCTTGTTTTCAGGACATAGCTTATTAAGTTGACATAGCTTACTGAGTTATAGAAAACCAAGAACTTCTAGTTGATGTATCCAATACCTCAACTTATCCCTGGTTCTTATGCTTGACTTCCTTCCTTGAATTTGTGAATACAAATTGTTTGCCCGCTTACTTTAAGCGGGTATTTTTTTGCCTATTTTTCGAGAATAATACAGAAATAGTAGAGACAAAAAAGGCCTAATCACCCGACTAAGTCAATTAGAAAATTTATCATCTGTAGGTTAAATCGTTTTAGAAATTTTAATCACTACTCGACGGTTACGATCTCTTTCTTCAGAGAGTTGATTCGATGCAACATGGCGTCTTTCACCGTGACCGGTTTTATGGATTCTGCTTTGCTCAATGCCACTGGCAACTAATAAATCAGCCACAGAATCGGCCCGTCTATCCGATACCCTTTGGTTAACCGAACGCCCACCATAACTATCGGTATAAGCGTCAACAAACACTAGCTCAACATCAGAGTCATAAGATAAGTATTCCTGCACTCGGTTTAATTGAAGCTTAGAGAAACGGGTTAATGCGGTGCCGCCTGCTTCATAGTTAAGTACAGTAAATGCGATATCGTCAAAACTATAAGGTAATAGCGTAGCCAAACAAGAACGGAATTGACGATATTCACCACCAAAATTAGCTGCTGATAACCCTACCGCGACTTTATCAGTGCGGTTATACCAATCAGCATAATAAAAAGTCGGCTGCATGCCTTTACTTAATTCAGTCAGCATCGACCAAGCTGCTTTACGTGGCACTTCACCGTTAAACTGCTTATGGTAAGTTAAGGTGGTGATCTCTTTTGCATTAACGCCTGGGCGCCATTGGGGCGCTTTACTTATCAGTTGCGCCTCGGTGATTTGATCGGGTTTATTCCACATATCAAGACTAAAGTTCAAATTTAAGTCTTTACCAGCACGACTAGTGAAAATAGCTTTGCCGTATGCAGGGATGTCATGTTCAAGCCGACACTCTATCGGGCTATTTTCGCTTAGGCGCCACATAGAGTCATCAAGAGACGCAACATATTGTTGTAAATCAGCTTGTGCTGAAGATACAAAACAAAAACTGCTTACTAAAAGTAATTTACGCCACATAAAAACATCCCGATTGCTGATCACATATTTTTTATCGGCAGTATTTAATTTTCCTTTAGCAGAATTATTCGCCGATCAAACATGACACCGAGGCGCACTTTTAGCATAATAGCCGCCAGAATGAAGAATGAGGTTTTTAATGAGCGATATCTGCGACGCAAACAAATTCAAACACCGCTTTAGAGGTTACTTCCCTGTAGTTATCGATGTCGAGACTGCGGGATTTAATGCTGCAACTGATGCGTTGCTAGAAATAGCTGTCACCACCCTTAAAATGAATGATGATGGCGTAATCGAATTGGATAAAACCATTCACTTTCATATCGAGCCTTTTGAAGGTGCCAATCTTGAACCAGAAGCCTTAGCATTTAATGGGATTGATCCAACCAATCCATTACGTGGTGCTATTGACGAAAAACAAGCATTTCTAGAAATATTCAAGATGGTTAAAAAAGCGCAAAAAGCTGCTGACTGTCATCGCTGTATTATCGTTGCCCATAATGCAGCATTTGATATTGGCTTTGTAAATAAAGCCATTGAGCGAAATGATTTAAAACGGTCGCCATTCCACCCTTTTGCGACCTTTGACACCGCAACTCTTGCAGGTCTTGCTATTGGTCATACGGTATTAGCCAAAGCCTGTAAAATGGCCGGCATTGATTTTGATAATAAAGAAGCGCATTCCGCCTTATATGATACTGAACGTACTGCTGAACTTTTTTGCTATATCGTCAATCGATGGAAAGCGTTAGGTGGCTGGCCTATGCCAGTTGCAGAAGACACTGAAGATTCTTCTGCAGAGCTTGATACCAGTGCTGTGACTGCGATAACACCTACAGCTCAGTAGTCATGCATGTTAGCTGTTTGCAAAAATATAACAGCTTTAAAAAAGAGAAACTGTGGACTAATTAAGTCCCAATAACAAAAAAGCTGCCATTGGCAGCTTTTTTAGATCTAACTAGCTAATAACTTAAAGCTGGTCAGAATTATCTTTTAAGTAAGAAGCAACACCTTCAGTGGTTGCAGTCATACCCTTGTCGCCTTTTTCCCAACCAGCAGGACAAACTTCACCGTGCTCTTCGTGGAATTGTAATGCATCGATCATACGTAGCATTTCATCAACGTTACGACCTAGTGGTAGATCGTTAACAACTTGATGGCGTACTTGACCTTCTTTGTCGATTAAGAAAGACGCACGGAAAGCAACACCAGCTTCTGGATGCTCAACATCGTAAGCTTTACAGATTTCGTGTTTAACGTCAGCAACTAACGTGTAGTTAACTTCACCAATACCGCCTTTATCTACTGAAGTATTTCTCCAAGCGTTGTGTGAGAACTGAGAGTCAATTGAAACACCAATAACTTCAACACCGCGTTTAGTGAATTCTTCAATACGGTGATCAAATGCGATCAACTCAGAAGGACACACGAAAGTGAAATCAAGTGGGTAAAAGAAAACAACAGCTTGCTTACCTTTAATAGCAGTCGCTAGGTTGAAGCTATCAACGATTTCACCAGTACCAAGAACCGCAGCGGCAGTAAAATCTGGGGCCGGACGGCCTACTAATACGCTCATTTTATATCTCCATCTATGGATTGAAAAAATTTAAAACAATGCCTGTTAATCTGGATGGCATTATACCCGAACTGCAGCAATATGCGAGATAGCTCGCATTAATGCATACCTAAATAGATATATTGTTCTCATATTTGAGCTATACCTTACCCGTTATTGATAAAAGAGATAAGCCCTTTATGCTGAAAAATATTTCAGCTGCTGATAAATGCTCCATATTAAAAAGATTCTGTGACATGAAGAATAAAAATAACATCCTCACAAGCCTTGTTACAAGAATCATAAACCCCAATCACAAGCAGGCAAAACATTTAAACTCGTTAGAGATAAACTGGACATGTATACCTATACAGATAAGAATAAGCTCAGAATAATTATCTAAAACACAACTCAATAAGAATTAATTAATATGAATGCCGTCGTAATTGCTGTCACCTTAATGCTCGCATTAAGTCTTATGCGTGTGAATGTTGTCATCGCGCTCACCATTAGTGCCCTCGCGGCTGGCCTATTTGGTGGATTAGATATACATCAAACCATCACAGCTTTTAATAATGGTCTCGGTGGCGGAGCGCAAATTGCGTTAAGTTATGCACTTTTAGGTGCCTTTGCTGCTGCGCTATCACACTCAGGTTTAACCACGCTCATTTCCCACAACATCATTAAAAAAGTGGGAAAAGAACCAAACAGCACCAATACCTTAGTGGTTCGTTGGTTGATCTTAGCGTCAATATTAATCATGGCCATTAGCTCGCAAAATATTTTGCCTATTCATATCGCCTTTATTCCCATTTTAATTCCGCCACTATTACATGTATTAAGTAAGCTCAACATTGATCGCCGCTTAGTGGCTTGTATCATCACTTTTGGCTTAGTAACCACCTACATGATTTTACCCATTGGTTTTGGTGGTATTTTCTTAAATGACATCTTGTTAGCTAATTTAAACAATAACGGCCTTGGCGCTGTTAAAGAGCAAATTCCAATGGCAATGATGCTACCCGCTCTTGGAATGATCACTGGCTTATTAATAGCGGTATTTATCACTTACCGTAAACCACGTCAGTATGAAATTAAAGATGTCGAGTCCACTGAAAAAACAGTGAGTATCAACAAAAAAACTATCGTTATTTCTTTGTTCGCCATTTTTGCAACCTTAGTGGTGCAGCTACAAACTGATTCAATGATTTTTGGCGCCTTGACGGGCTTTCTCATTTTCCGCTTCTCAGGCATTATCAAAGCGGATGTGAGGCAAGATATGTTTAACCAAGGCGTGCTAATGATGGCCAATATCGGCTTCATCATGATTGCAGCTGCAGGTTTTGCTGCTGTGGTAAAATCAACAGGTGAAGTCAGCACCCTAGTGACTTCATTAGGCGACATCATTGGCGATAATAAAGCGCTTGCCGCACTATTGATGCTTGTTGTCGGCTTATTAATTACCATGGGGATTGGCTCTTCTTTCTCTACCATCCCAATTATTGCTACGATTTATGTTCCATTAGCAATGACATTTGGCTTTTCAGTGGCGGCTACAATCGCCTTGGTGGGCACAGCCGCTGCATTAGGTGATGCGGGCTCTCCTGCATCGGACTCAACCTTAGGCCCAACAGCAGGCTTGAATGCTGATGGCCAGCACGATCATATTCGTGACAGTGTTATCCCAACCTTTATTCATTACAACATTCCGTTAATCGCATTTGGTTGGATTGCTGCGATGGTTTTGTAGTTAATAAAATAAGCAATAAAAAGGGAGCCAATTGGCTCCCTTTTTATTGCTTAACAATGTTAGTAACAGAGGTTAGTTACTTAGTACCAAATATCTTATCACCAGCATCACCTAAACCAGGTAAAATATAACCTTGCTCATTTAGGCAGTCATCAATAGCGGCAGTGTATAATTCAATATCAGGATGGGCAGCTTCTAGTGCTTTAATACCTTCAGGGGCCGCAACAAGCACTAATGCTTTAATAGACACACAGCCACGGCTTTTTAGTAAATCGATAGTCGCAATCATTGAGCCACCAGTAGCAAGCATTGGGTCAACCACAATGGCAACACGCTCATCAACATTACTGACTAACTTGTCAAAATATGGCACTGGCTCGAGTGTTTCTTCATCACGGTAAATACCCACAACTGAAATTTTAGCGCTAGGCATATGCTCTAAGACACCATCCATCATGCCAAGACCAGCACGCAGAATAGGTACCACTGTCACCTTTTTACCTTTTATTTGCTCAATTTCAACAGGGCCGTTCCAGCCAGGGATGGTTACTTTTTCAGTTTCAAAATCAGAAGTGGCTTCATAAGTTAATAAACTACCGACTTCAGTAGCAAGCTCACGAAATCTTTTAGTACTAATATCAGCTTCACGCATTAAACCCACTTTATGGCGGATTAGCGGGTGTTTAACTTCAACGACTTTCATTTTTGCACTCCTATTGATGAGATATTTTTCGCAAATTCTTCAAATCTTAGTTTATTTATCCTCATTAGAAAACATAAAGTTTCATATTTGCAAACAATCTCACGCTAAAACAATAAAACTATTACAGAAAACTGTTTTCATGGGCGCATAAATCCAAATGATGGCTTTCGACGACGATCACAAGCTGTTAGAATATCGCCGCATAAAATCCCATAAAACGATGTACCCTAGAGGATCCTCCGTGACTACTCCTACACCACTTAGTTACAAAGACGCTGGCGTTGATATCGATGCTGGTAATGCATTAGTAGATAACATTAAAACTGCAGTAAAACGCACTCATCGTCCTGAAGTTATGGGCAATTTAGGTGGTTTTGGCGCGCTATGCGAGCTACCAACTAAATATAAACACCCTGTATTAGTTTCTGGTACTGACGGTGTTGGTACAAAACTGCGTTTAGCCATTGATTACAAAAAGCATGACACTGTCGGTGTTGATTTAGTTGCTATGTGTGTTAATGACCTAATCGTATCTGGTGCAGAGCCTTTATTCTTCCTTGATTACTACGCAACAGGCAAGCTTGATGTCGAAACAGCAACTTCAGTTGTTAATGGCATTGCAGAAGGCTGTTTTCAGTCTGGTTGTGCATTAATCGGTGGTGAAACTGCTGAAATGCCAGGTATGTACGAAGGTGAAGATTACGACTTAGCAGGCTTTTGTGTAGGTGTTGCTGAAAAAGAAAACCTTATCGATGGTACTAAAGTAAAATCTGGCGATGCGTTAATTGCACTAGGTTCTACTGGTCCTCATTCAAATGGTTATTCTTTAATTCGTAAAGTACTTGAAGTAAGCAAAGCGGATCCTAAGCAAGATTTAGCCGGTAAGCCGCTAATCGATCATCTGTTAGAACCAACAAGAATTTATGTTAAGCCGCTTTTAAAGCTGCTTGAACAAACAGAAGTGCATGCCATGGCTCATATCACTGGCGGTGGCTTCTGGGAAAATATTCCTCGTGTACTGCCAAACGATTGCAAAGCAGTTGTCAAAGGTGATTCTTGGCAGTGGCCTGTGGTTTTCGATTGGTTAATGGAAAACGGCAACATTGAACAATTTGAAATGTACCGCACCTTTAACTGCGGTGTAGGCATGATAATCGCCTTACCAGCAGAGCAAGTTGATGCCGCATTAACCTTGCTACAAGCTGAAGGTGAAAACGCTTGGTTAATCGGTGAAATTGCTACTCGCCAAGGTGACGAAGAGCAAGTGGAGATTAACTAGATGACTGATTGCTGTCGTGTTCTAGTACTCATCTCTGGTAATGGTAGTAATTTACAAGCCATTATTGATGGTTGCGATGACAATGTCAGTGCTGAGGTAGTCGGCGTAATTAGTAACAAGCCTGATGCCTATGGATTAATCCGTGCGCATCAGAGTGAAATTGATACTAGCTGCGTTATTGCACGCAAAGATGAAACTCGAGCCCAATATGATCAACGCCTGAAGCAAGCCATCGAGAAATATCAACCTGACTTAATTGTACTTGCTGGCTTTATGCGGATTTTATCTGATGAATTTGTTAGCCAATATCTGGGAAAGATGATCAACATCCATCCTTCTTTATTGCCTAAATACACTGGATTAAATACCCATCAAAGAGCCATAGATGCCAAAGATGCTGAACATGGCGCCAGTGTGCACTTTGTTATTCCGCAGCTTGACGCTGGGCCTGTGATTTTGCAGGCTAAAGTACCGGTTTATGAAGAAGATGATGTTGATACGCTTGCAGCACGTGTACATGAACAAGAGCATGCTATTTACCCACTGGTCGTTAAGTGGTTCAGCTTACAGCGTTTAAAAATGGTGGATAACATCGCCTATTTAGATGATAAAGCGATTGGCGTGCATGGTTACGCACCAGACTAAATCACGTTAACTTGCTATCAGCTTCAAATAAAAAATCTCGCATTCGCGAGATTTTTTTGTTTGAACACAGCTTATGCCCCCTTCAAGTTCAAACTAGCGAACAGGTAACGTCATGCCTGCAAACATTTCATCAATCAATTGCTGATCACGTAACGCAACCGCTTTTTCTACCACATCACGGGTGAGATGCGGGGCGAAGTTATACATAAAGTCATACATGTAACTTCTTAAAAAGCTGCCACGTCTAAAGCCTATTTTAGTGGTGCTGTGGGCAAATAAATGACTTGCGTCAATGGCAACCAAGTCTTTATCAATAATTGGGTCAATGGCCATAGAAGCAATAACACCCACACCTAGGCCTAATCTGACATAGGTTTTTAGCACGTCAGCGCTCGTGGCACTAAATACCACTCTGGGCTCAAGTTCGGCTTTATTAAATGATTTTTCTATTTCTGAGGCTTTATCAAAGCCAAACACATAAGTCACTAACGGAAATTCAGCTAAATCTTCAATGGTTAATGTTTTACGATTGGCCAACGGATGATCTTTGGTCACCACCACAGAACGGTTCCAATGGTAACAAGGCAACATAATTAAGTCTGAATACAGATGCATAGCTTCAGTTGCAATGGCAAAGTCGGCATCACCGCGAGCAGCTTGTTCACTAATTTGCGATGGCGTACCTTGGTGCATATGTAAGTTAACTTTCGGATAGCGCTTAATAAAAGGCTTAATCACTTGCGGTAAAGCGTAACGGGCCTGAGTATCTGTAGTTGCGATATTCAGCTCGCCTTGGTTAGGCTGGGTATATTCTTCTGATACTTTTTTAATGCTTTCAACTTTACCCAAAATGTCATTAGAAATATCAATGACCATTTGGCCTGCTGGGGTCACATGTGTAAGATGTTTACCACTGCGACCAAAGATTTGGATCCCTAACTCATCTTCTAGCATCCGTACTTGTTTGCTGATCCCCGGCTGAGAAGTATAAAGGTCTTCAGCGGTAGCCGAGACATTTAAATTATGTTTTACCACTTCGGCAATATATCTTAGTTGCTGTAATTTCATGTTACGACCTTCACCCTTGCCAATCACATATTATTTTAACCTTATAGCTAAATGTTATAGAACATCTAAAATATTAATGCAAACAGTAATAACAACATTGAGAGTTTTGCATGTTATTGCTCTGTAATGCTAATCTTGACCACTGTGTCACTATTTCCACAATTTTTCGTCACAATGTAAGACTTTTTTACGACACACACTTTTTCATAAGCTAGAATACCAGCTTAGATATTTATAAAAGTGGCAGTTAAGCCACTGTCCAATTTTATTATTGAATGGAAACCACATGACCTTTACTTTGGTACTGATCCTTATAGGTGCACTTTTTCTCCTCATCATTGGTATCAGTCTGATACAACAACAAAAAGAGCGTGCTGAAGCCGAACGCCGAATGGAATTAAAACGTCAGCGAGCCATCATAGATGAAACTGAGTCAGTACTTTCCAGCACCGGCTTAGCTTCTTTTCCTAGCAGTATTATTTTGGTGTTATATAAACGCATCAATGAAGCCCTACAGGTGTCGGTGTCCTATTTAGTAAATCAGCCTCAGCAGGCGGATTACCAACGCAGACAAATTGATATTCAAGCGCAAATAACCAATTTAAATAACAATGCAATGCAAGCCTTAGCCATAGAAAACTTTCGTTTACCTGACAATGACAAGCAAATTCTAGAATTAGTACAAATGCTTAAAAAATTAAAAGCCATTGTTCGGGCAGAAAATAATAAAGGTAAAATAGAGCCGCAGGTGTTTGCTGAAGCAGAAAGTCGTATCGACAGTTACCAGTTACGCATCAATGTTGAATCCATGCTTTCAAGAGCAAGAGCGTCTAATTCGCTAAAACAATTTGGCTCTTCTAAGCAAATGGTGTCGAAGGCGCTAGCCACACTGCAAGCGATTAAAGCGAAAACCCCGGATGACCCATTTATTTCCCGCAAAGTTGACGAAGCAAAGGAGTTACTCGGTGAGATTAACTCACAGCAAAAACAAGTGATCCCAGATGCAGTAAAACCGAATAAAAATGAAGGTGATGATATTGATATGTTGTTTCAACCTAAAAAGAAGTGGTAACGAGTTAACTTATTTAATTTACAGATTTTAAAGCCTCTTCGGAGGTTTTTTTATTGAGTGAAATATAATCGCCCCCTAATAATCAAAACAGCAATGCTAATTATCCTATAGCTGTTTATTTAGATGATTAAAAAACATGAAAATTGAGCAATAAAAATGGGACCCTATGGTCCCATTTTTTTCAATCGCTAATTTGTTAGAGAAAGAAGATTAATCTTCCTTTTTCTTTACTGTTTTTTTCGCTGCTGGCTTTTTGGCCGCCGCTTTCTTAGCTGGCTTTTTCTTAGTTGATTCGCTCACCCATTTGCCACCAATGAATTTTGATGACCAACCAGTGGCTTTTCCGTCAACTTCAGTAGCAACATATTGCTCTTTGGTTTTACGACTAAATTTAACTGCGGCTTTATTACCATCATCATCGGTAACTGGCGCATCGGCAAGGTACTGATATTTTGGCCAAAGTTGCTCACGATAATGAACCAGTTCTTCAACCAAAGGCGCTCGTGTTTCACGAGATTTAGGGAACGTACTTGCTGCAAGGAAAATACCTGCCGCGCCGTCACGCAATACAAAATGTGCATCAGACTTAGTACATTTCAAATCAGGTAAGAAGATAGGATCTTCTTTAGGTGGCGCCGCTTCGCCGCTTTTTAGTAACTTGCGGGTATTTTTACATTCGGTGTTGGTACAACCAAAGTATTTACCAAAGCGGCCATTTTTAAGTTCCATATCATTGCCGCACTTATCGCATTCAATGATTGGTCCTTCATAACCTTTAATCTTAAATTGACCAGCTTCGATTTCGTAACCTTCACAGGTTGGGTTATTACCACAAACATGTAATTTACGTTCTTCATCGATGAGATAACTGTCCATTGCGGTGCCACATTTACCACAACGATGTTTAGCACGCAGTGCATCAGTTTCAGCATCTTCATTGTCGCTGACAGCTTCTTCACCTGGTGTTAAGTTCATGGTGGTTTTACAGCGCTCTTTTGGCGGTAAAGCATAACCAGAACAGCCTAAGAACACACCGGTGGTGCCGGTACGAATACCCATTGGGCGACCACAGGTTGGACACTTAATGTCTTCAGCCAGCACCATCTCATTTAGACGCATGCCGCCTTCTTCCGGATCTAACTCTGCATGTTTAAGTTGCTTAGTTAAATCGCCATAGAAACCATCAAGGACTTTTTTCCACTCAAGTTTACCTTGAGCGACATCATCAAGGGTTTGCTCCATGCTAGCTGTAAAGTCAAAGTTCATAATGTCACTGAAGCTTTCAACTAAACGGTCACTAACAATTTCACCCATCTTTTCAGCGAAGAATCGACGGTTTTCTACTTTTACATAACCGCGGTCTTGAATAGTTGAAATAATCGTTGCATAGGTTGATGGACGACCGATACCGCGCTTTTCAAGCTCTTTAACTAATGACGCTTCACTAAAACGTGCAGGCGGCTTAGTAAAATGTTGTTTAGGTAACAATTCATTTAGATCTAACACATCGCCTTTATTAACCACAGGCAAAGTCTTGTCTTCTTCGTTCTTCTTACCCATTGGCGGTTGCACTTTAGTCCAACCGTCAAAGCGCAGTGTACGACCACTGGCTTTAAGTTCGTAATCACCTGCAGTCACAGTCAAACGAGTCGCATCATATTTAGCTGGATTCATTTGACATGCAACGAATTGGCGCCAAATAAGCTCATAAAGGCGCTGAGCGTCTCTTTCCATGTCAGTCATTGTAGCTGATAGGATTTTAACGTTAGACGGTCTGATAGCCTCATGCGCCTCTTGAGCGCCCTCTTTACTACCATATCGAATTGGGTTTTCTGGTAAATAGTCGTTGCCGTACTCAGAAACGATCATTTCCCGTACACCATCTACCGCTTCTTGACTTAAATTAGTCGAGTCGGTACGCATATAGGTAATATGCCCTGCTTCATAAAGACGCTGCGCCATCATCATGGTCTTTTTAACACCAAAACCAAGACGAGTACTCGCTGCTTGTTGTAATGTTGAGGTGATATAAGGCGCTGATGGTTTACTTGATGTCGCTTTATCATCACGACCGGTAACCACAAACTTTGAATCTTTTAACGCATCTAACGCTACTTGAGCTTGAGCTTCATTAATTGGACTAAAGGCCGCCGACTGATATTTTGCCACTTGCATTTTTAGCTTTTGAGCTTGCGAAGTTGCTAAATCAGCATGCACATCCCAAAATTCTTCAGGGACAAATGCCTTAATCTCACCTTCACGCTCAACTACCAGTCTAACGGCTACCGATTGAACACGGCCTGCAGATAAACCGCGAGCTACTTTTTTCCAAAGTAATGGCGACACCATGAAACCCACAACTCGGTCTAAAAAGCGACGCGCTTGTTGTGCGTTAACCATGTTGGTATCAAGTACAGATGGTTTGCTAAATGCATCTTGAATGGCTGTTTTGGTAATTTCGTTGAACACAACGCGCTGATAACGAGATTCGTCACCACCAATAATTTCCTGCAAATGCCATGCAATTGCCTCACCCTCTCTATCCAAATCGGTTGCGAGATAGATGTGGTCAGCAGTTTCAGCTAATGCTTGCAGCTCTTTAACGACTTTTTCTTTACCTGGTAGGATTTGATACTTAGCCGCCCAGCCTTTTTCTGGGTTAATCCCCATACGGGCAACTAAAGCACGTTTATCCCGCGCGAGTTTGTATTTAGCTTTTTCTTCAGGCGCCATTTTTCTAACTTCAGCCGGCGTTTTAGTCGCTACCGTGCTGTCTGGCGATGATGATGTAGGCAAATCACGGATGTGACCTACACTCGATTTAACGATGAATTCTTTACCAAGGTACTTATTAATAGTCTTGGCTTTGGCCGGCGATTCGACAATAACTAGTGATTTACCCATAGTTTAATTTGCGCCAAAAAGTCTCTAACAGATATAAATTGGTTCCATATATAGAGTGTTGAGACGAATGTTTCAAGTAAATACCTCTAATATGTGTCCAGCGAGCCATTTTTTAATCAATTATAAAAAAGGAGAAAAAATAATATTGCGTTAATAAAAAGTAATATTTCATTATTTAGGGTCTAGCAAGTAAAACTTGTGCATGTTTAGTCACTTTTTCAATATTTGCGACCCGAGTCACCGCTTGTTAACCCTTATATCATCAGTATACTGACGGTAATTTCACAAAATTAAATCGTAAAAAACCTATTTAAATAACAATAAGAATGACTATTAAGGAAAATAAATGAAGCACTTTGAAGCGAACTTCGATGGTCTAGTCGGGCCAACGCACAACTATGCAGGGCTATCTTTTGGTAACGTTGCTTCATACAGTAACGCGGCCCAAGCATCAAACCCTAAGGCTGCCGCTAAACAAGGGCTTCAAAAAGCAAAAGCACTTGCCGACCTCGGCATGATTCAAGGTGTATTAGCTCCGCAGGAGCGCCCAGACCTTTATTCGCTACGCCGTATGGGTTTTGCAGGCTCTGACGCTGAAGTGTTAACACAAGCCGCCAAGCAAGCTCCTGCATTACTCAATGCCTGCTGTAGTGCTTCATCTATGTGGACCGCTAATGCTGCAACTGTGTCACCCAGTGCTGACAGTCGAGATGGCAAGGTTCATTTTACGCCAGCAAATTTGGTAGATAAGTTACACCGTAGTATAGAACCGATAACTACGGCGAATATTTTAAAGGCCACATTTAAAGACGAACGTTTTTTTAAACATCATCAACATTTACCAGAACATGCAAGCTTTGGCGATGAAGGCGCAGCTAATCACACCCGTTTGTGTGGTGATTATGGTCATGCTGGGGTTGAGTTATTTGTCTACGGTCAAGAAGCGACTAACCCAAATGCAGTTAAACCGACTAAATATCCAGCAAGGCAAACATTAGAGGCATCGCAAGCGGTAGCGCGGTTACATCAAATCGATGACGAAAGCTGCGTTTTCATACAGCAAAACCCTGATGTGATTGACCAGGGGGTTTTCCATAATGATGTTATTTCTGTCGGTAACCAAAATGTGTTGTTCTATCATGAACAAGCATTTTTAAATACTGATGCAAAATTCGAAGAAATTCGCCATAAGATGAATACAGAAGTGCACTTTATCAAAGTTGCCACCTCGCAAGTGTCCATCAATGACGCCGTTAAAAGCTATTTGTTTAACACGCAAATTATCACCTTGCCAAACGGTGAAATGGCGATAATCGCCCCAACAAATTGCCAAGAAAACCCGGCAGTCCATGCTTATTTAAATGAGCTTGTGACTTTAGGAACGCCGATAAAACACGTTAAATATTTTGATGTAAAACAAAGTATGCAAAATGGCGGCGGCCCTGCTTGTTTGCGTTTACGTGTTGCCATGAGTGAATTAGAAATCTCCGCAGTCAATCAAAACACCTTGATGAATGACGCTTTATTTAGCCGCTTAAATCTATGGGTAGACAAGCATTACCGTGACAGTCTAGTCGTAGCCGACTTAGCAGACCCTCAGCTAATTATTGAGTCACGAACAGCCTTAGATGAGCTGACTCAAATATTAAAACTTGGCAGTGTTTATCAATTTCAGAAATAAGTCATAAACTTAAGAACAATAAAAAAGCGCCTGATTAGGCGCTTTTTTATTGAGGTTATAACCACTTTCAAAGATAAAAAACCGCTCTATGAGCGGTTTTTGTTAATGCTTATACTAATCAATTAACCATTATCATGGACGTTCACTGTATACGTTACAGGGTCACCATATAAAGTTTGCACCGTGATAGTTAAGTTACCATCGGTTTTCTGGTTAGCGCTACTCTCACGGCCCACAGTAAAGGCAAATAACAATGGTCTCATTGAGGTGTTATTGCCAATAGTATATGAACTAGTCGCAGATGATAATTCACCGTTTTCAGTTGTTGCCGTAATCGTGGTTCCACTTGCCAATGTATTGTTGTTTACATCGGATAGGAACAAGTAAACTGTTTTACTTGATGAACCATCATCAACATCTGGTGTTGAAGGATCATTATCATCATCTGAAAATACAGAACTAATATCAATTGTTGCAACATCTGTAATATCACCAACATCATTAATATCAACTAAACGACCATAGGGAACTGAACCAGACATAACGATGGTCATATTTCTAAACACGTTTAATTGTGATTGAGTATTATTTATACCAGTTTGACTACAACTTGCTTCTGAACCTGAAGCGCAAAGTAAGCCTGTATAAAAATCATCAGCCGCATCAAAAACACCATTACTATTATAGTCAATATACTCTTCTTTAATTGCACCGGCAGGAACCGGGTCGCCACGATAACTGCCATCTTCGTTTTCATCAAAGAAAGCTTCCGTTAAATCAGTCCAAGTCTCTCCAGTATCATACAAACCGTTACCGTTAAGATCTACGAAACTTTCTTCACCTATAGCATAGGCTGTGACCGTTGAGCGACCAGGTCTTGGTTCAGGGATGATAGAATTATCGCCGTCTTTATAACTATCCAAAACATTACCACTACATGGAGGAGATACATGTATTGTGCCATCTCTATCAATGAAAGGAGTCGGACACTCAACTACTCTATCGTCAAAAGGTCGGGGATTTGAACTAGTCCAAATGACAGAACAAGTACCTGTGTTAGATACAGTAGTACAGCTACCATCTAAATCCCCTTGACCGACATTACCACCTTCAGTTCTAAAATGGATTACCGTTCCAGTAGGTACAGGGTTATTGAAATGGTCGGCTGAACGGATAGTCACAGCACTGGTTTCACCATCACGATCCCAGCCTTCAACATTTAACACTGAAGCTGATAACGAGAAGCTATTGTAATCAGCTAAACCTGTTGTAACCGTTAGGCTATCAGATACATTTGAAACAGGTAAACTTGATGGGTCACTCTCATCTTGCCAAACTGCGAACACCTTAACAGGTGTAGCAACATATCCTGAACGTACAGTAACTGACGCATTACCTTCTGAATCAGTATAAGCAACGGCATATTTATTAGCATCTCCTAAATCTGCTGGGTACTCAGGATCGCCGACTTTAGGCATATTTGGACAATAAACAAAATCATCAGCGATTGGCGCTGGTGACAATGTCATCCCGCCAACTTCAGTGCTTAGCTCGAAACACACCCGTTTAGCTGCTGCGGCTTGACCAATTTCATTTAACAACCTAAATGAAACTTGCGATGTTTCAGAGCGTTCACCAGCATCAGATAAACCACCAGAACCTTTAATAGCAAGTTTAGTTGGTGACGCACTAATAAATTGGATTGCACCAACGGTTATAGCATCAATCATCACATCGGTTGTTGCGGTGACTGTTGAAGCACCAGTAATAGCAGAAACCGTTATTGTATCTGTACCCTGACAATTGATACTTCTATAGGTAGCAAAACCTTTACCAGCATTTGTTACTACAGGAGAATCAATAACAGCATTTCCCGCTGACATACATTGAGAAGAAAACTCTAATGTGAAAGGTTGACTTGTTTCTATAGCCCCTACAGAGTCTAGAACCGTAACTTCAATAACCGTAGACCCACCAGCCGGTATTGTGCCTGTACCGATATAAGTGGACACATCTAAATCAATATCGACTCGGCCAATTTCAAAAGCTTTGGTAGAAGTTACTTGTTTCACTTTTAAAGAAACTTCACCAGCACCAACTGCACCATCTGAATATAGGTCAAGAATAGCTTTACCATCTTCATTAGTTATTGCAGTTGCAGACGCAGGGCTTACAGCACCAAGAGTCGTACCTGCAGATATTAGAACTTGTCTAAGCGGTTGACTAGAACCTTCTAAAGTAACGATAGCACCAAGAATACCCGGGCGTTCATTGGTAATATTATCAGTTACAGTACATACCTCGAAATTCTTAAGAGCCTTATCAAAAGCTGCAACATCATTACAATCATAGATTTCAAAACTGATACTAGGATCTGCAGCTACAATATCAATATCATCGCCAGCAGTTTCAAAACCAATTGAGACTTCATTTGCACCTAAAGAAGCCGTTATACTCGCAGCGCCTTCGATTGAACCTGCGGTTAGCAATATTTCGGCTTTACCTGAATTATCGCTTAATGCTGTTGCTGATACAGGTAAAAAATCGCCTAAGGTACTCGCGAAACTTATCACTTGATTGACAACAGGATTACCAGTTCTATCAGTTACAAATACTTGTACTTTTGCAGGTTCAGCTTGGCTTACTGTTGATGTTTGGTTACCAGAAACATCTACTAAGGCAATATCAAGATTATTAACCTCACCGTTGCCATCAAATGCGTCACCAGCTACGCTGAAATTGAAATCTGCAAAAATCTGCTCTCCTTCAAGAATAAATACAACTTCCAGAGTACCCGCACCTTCAACGGTATCTGTTAACAAGGTGGCCCTTGCGATACCATTAACATCAGTTAAAGCGCTACCTGAAGAAGGGTTTATTTTACCTTCTCCGATAATCGAAAAGTCTACTCTTTCATAAGCAACTGCAACACCTTGTTTTAATAAAGTTGCCTTAACTGAACCAGGTGAACTTTCGCTTATATTACGTATAATATTATCAGAAGAATCAACGACCGTTAGCTCTATTTGGTACTCATCAATTGGTTTTATGACAACTTCATCGCCTAATGACTCAAATCCTAAGCTTGCTGTAGCGTTTCCTATAACCACTTGAACTTCACCAGCGCCAGCCTCTTCACCAGCAGTGAGCTTAATAGAAGCTACACCATTGGTATCAGTAATTGCAGTGCCTAAACTCGGCGTTATATTACCTAAGCTGGTTTTAAAGGTTGCGACTTTATCAGTGAGCGGCTTGCCTTCAAGATCCAAATAAGTTGCCTGTACAATACCTGCAACAGCATTACTAATTTGGTTAATTTCTGTTCCATTTACATCAAATAATTTGATAGATAATCGATTAGTTCCAACAGCGGGCCCGTCACCTAAAGCTTTAAAGCTTATAGATGTAGTTAACCCTTCTGCAACAGATACATTAACAGTACCAGCAGCTTCGACGTCAGCAGTTCTAAGAATTATAGAAGCCTTACCATTTGCGTCAGTTAAAGCTGTAGCGCTGGTAGGATCAAATATACCAATTGAGGTATCATTCAATGAAAAATTAACTACCGCACTTGGTACTGGATTACCATTTACATCTAAATAAGTAACTTCAACAAGCCCCGGTTCAGTGTCAGAAATTTCAGTAGTTGAATTTCCCGAAGAATCCAGTATTACAGCAGTAAGACTTGCAATATCAGCAACGCCACCATCGCCTTTCGAATAAAAGCTGATGCTTGATGGTACTTCGTCCTCAATAGCTATAGTGACATTACCTGCACCTTCTTTATTCGCCGCAACAACCTTAATACTTGCTACACCCGATGCATCTGTCAACGCTGTTCCACTACCAGGAACAAAGCT
>NZ_JAUOQU010000046.1:0-25352 GCF_030547195.1 Shewanella sp. 6_MG-2023
GTCACTAGCTTAATGGTTGCATCACCTTGTGAATCAGTTAACACGGTTCCGTCAACAGGGTCGAATGCACCTAACGCGGTATCATTCAGGCTAAAGCTAATCACTTGATTCGCTTGCGCTACACCTGCTGTATCAGAATAGTTAACATGAACATATCCTGGCGACGATGCACTAATACTGGTAATTGCACTCCCTGATGAATCTTTGAGGCTTGCTGATAACACTTTTTGGTCTGCTCTAGGTGCATCACCTTGTGAGCTAAAGTTTACACTTGATGTATTCTCACCGATGACAACGTTTACTGTTCCTGCACCTTCTTTAAATTGAGTCGCAACTTTAATCGTCGCTTTACCCTGTGCATTAGTTAATACGGTGCCGTCTAAAGGGTCAAAAATGGCTAACGCTGAATCATTAAGACTAAAAACAACTAACTCATTAGCCAAAGCATTACCTTCAGGGCTTTTATAAGTAACTTCTAAATAACCTGGAACGCCATGACTAATATGAGTTATTACAGTTTGAGTATTATCAATTAGTGAGACTTCAATAGAATTTCCGCCAGGTATCGCGCCATCGCCAGAAAAACTCACACCTACGTTATCTGACTCACCAGTCACTAAACTGGCAGTCAATAATGTCGCAACTTCTTGACTGGATGTGCTTAAAGTTATTGAAGCTACACCTTCCGAGTTAGTTTTAACGCTTGCTGATACTGGGTCAAAGATACCAGCTTCAGGATCGTCAAGTGTAAAAGCCACGACTTGGTTCGCTAAAGCTCCTGCAATAGAGTCTGTTACTGTTGCAGTGATCAAAGCTGGTGAGTCGAAAGATATATCAGTAGTCGATATATCCAGGGTAATAGAAATTACAGAAGGATCAGGATCCGTTCCTCCGCTACCATCATCGGAAATGCTTCCACCACCACTACAAGCAAATAGAAATATTGAACTTAAAAGCGCTAAAAATAGTCTTTGTGCTGACCTCATTGTCAGTCTCCCTGTTACATTAAACTCGTACTTATGAATTATAATAGTTACTTAGTAAGCGATATCAAACAAAAATATTGCAACTTTCTCTTTACTCTACTGTTTTTTTCCACATTTATCCTCAAAAACTTTAACTTTTACCCCGTTTCATAAGATTTCGTTTCCTGATAGGCTTAAAAATGTAAAAAATATACTTATAAAAATGATGGGAAGGATGTAGTTTTGATTAATAAAAGTAAGCTTGGTTTAACAAGCAAAATACTAATAGGTATGGCAGCGGGTATTATTCTTGGATTAATTCTAAGAAATGTGTTCCCCGATAGTTTATTCGTAAAAGATTATATTACTGAAGGTATCTTGCACGTTGTTGGAACCATCTTCATTTCAAGTTTAAAAATGTTAGTGGTTCCGCTAGTGTTCGTATCACTGGTTTGTGGTACCTGTTCATTGAGTGACCCGTCCAAATTAGGCCGACTTGGTGGTAAAACCATTGCGTTTTACATGTTCACCACCGCGATTGCTTTAACGGTCGCAATTTCAATGGCCATTCTCGTTCACCCTGGTAACGCATCACTGGCAACCTCTGCGATGGAGTTCAGCGCTAAAGATGCCCCTAGCCTTGCTGAAGTCGTGATTAATATCGTACCAACAAACCCAATTGAAGCCATGAGCCAAGGCAACATGCTGCAAATCATTATTTTTGCAGTCATCTTTGGTTTTGCAATTTCACACATTGGCGAGCGCGGCGCACGTGTATCGGCATTATTTAATGATTTAAATGAAGTCATCATGCGCGTGGTTACTTTAATCATGCAACTTGCGCCTTATGGTGTATTTGCGCTGATGGCAAAACTAAGCTTAACCCTAGGTTTAGAAACATTCGGTAGCGTAGTTCAATACTTCTTCTTAGTAATTTTTGTATTACTTCTGCAAGCACTGGTTGTTTACCCTACGTTACTCAAGGCATTCTCAGGTTTAAGCCCATTAATGTTCTTACGTAAAATCCGTGATGTGCAATTATTTGCTTTCAGTACTGCAAGTTCAAATGCAACCTTACCTGTTACCATCGAGACGTGTGAACACCGTTTAGGTGCTGATAATAAAGTCGCTTCATTCACCTTACCCCTAGGCGCTACCATCAATATGGATGGCACCGCTATTATGCAAGGTGTGGCAACGGTATTTATTGCCCAAGTATTTGGTATTGAACTGAGCCTAATGGATTATGTAACAGTGGTTGTTACTGCGACATTGGCATCCATTGGTACTGCTGGCGTTCCTGGCGTTGGCTTAATCATGCTCGCCATGGTGCTCAACCAAGTCGGCCTTCCTGTAGAAGGTATTGCATTGATTATCGGTGTTGATCGTCTACTTGATATGATCCGTACCGCGGTTAACGTAACGGGTGACTCAGTCGCAACTATCGTCATTGCCAAATCTGAAGGTGAGTTCAATGAAGCTGTATTCAATGATTCACAAGCGGGTAAAGTAAGTGCGAGCTTTGAAGATCAAGTTAAAAACGTCAAAGCGTAAAATACATTAGCATTAAATATTTAGGCGCCATGTTATGGCGCCTTTTTTATTTGTGTTATAACCTAACTAATCAGATGCTTAACTCATGAGATTAAAATGGATTTTACCCTGCTTTCAACCCTTGCCGTTATTCACTCTTTAGCATTAATTAGCCCAGGGCCTGATTTCGCTATTATTGTAAAAACAGCCACACAACAAACTCGCAGCACTGCAATCATGTGCGCGGTAGGAATAAGTGCCGCGATATTGGTGCACAGTTTGCTATCACTTTTAGGGATAAGCATCATGATCCAGCAATCTGCAATGGCTTACATAGTGGTGCAAATTATTGGGGTGAGTTACTTGGCATGGATGGGTTATGGCGCTTTAGCGGCCTCATATCGGGCATATACACAAACTCAAGCATCATCTGATGAAACTGAAATCAATGGCCGTCTCCCTCACCAAGGCACTATGTCTGCTTTAAAAGGCTTTCAAATTGGCCTTTATACTAATTTGCTTAACCCTAAAGCGTTAATATTCTTTATCACCATTTTTACCGTACTGGTGACACCACAGGTCACCATAGAAACGAAATTTGCGTCAGCTAGCTTATTATTTGGCTTATCTATCATTTGGTTTTGCTTTCTCGCCATCATATTAACCAACCCCAACATTCAACACAAAATGGCTAAAGGCAATAATATAATTAATATCATTACCGGTATTATTTTCCTTGGCGTCGCTATTACCATTGCAATGTCATTAATATCCACGCACCTGTTGAACTAGAGGTTAACAATTCAAAATAAAATGCCTCTGTGTCAGCTACAGTTAAGTATTAGGCTGATAATATCTAACGATTAACAATGTAAGAGTATTTCCTATGAGAATTTTGGTAATCGAAGACGATCCGATTTTATCGCACCATCTAAATGTGCAGTTATCTGAATTAGGCAATCAAGTCCAAGTGGCTTTGACGGCTAAAGAAGGCTTTTATCAAGCAACTAACTACCCTATTGATATTGCCATCGTTGACCTTGGCCTGCCCGATAAAGATGGCATGACATTGATTTCTGAAATTCGAAATGCAGGCGTCAAAGCTCCTATTCTCATCTTAACCGCGAGAGTTAACTGGCAAGATAAAGTAGAAGGCCTTAATGCCGGTGCAGATGACTATCTGGTAAAACCATTTCAAAAAGAAGAGTTAGTCGCTCGCCTCGACGCTCTTGTGCGCCGTAGTGCAGGCTTTGTTAAATCGACCATCAGCTCAGGTGCTCTGCAGCTTGATTTAGCCGCTAAACAAGTCTCATTAAATGATGAGCCAATGGAAGTCACCGCCTTTGAATATTTAATTTTGGAATATTTAATGCGTCATTGCCATGAAGTCGTTGCCAAGCAACGCTTACTTGATGTGATTTATGGTGATAAAGAAGGTGACCCTAATACTATCGAGGTAATGGTAAGCCGTATCAGAAAAAAATTGACTAAAGGCGCTATTGAAAACCCCATCGCAACAATACGCGGTCAAGGATATAAATTTAACTTACCATGCAGCTAAGATTTAAACCCAAAAAGCGTCTGCTCACGAGGATGTTAATCACATCCTTAGCGATTATTGCACTTGTTGGCTTTGGCCTAGCTTGGTCATTGACCATTTTACACGCCCAAAATAGCTACAATGTCGAAACTTCGCAACTAATCGCTGAAATGCCTCAAATTGCAGCCGAATTAAGAGAGCACGACTTAATTCCGAAAAATAACAATTGGCTGCAAGAAAATAATAGGCAGAAACGCTATATTATGGCCAGTTGTGGGGATAATTATCGCCAAATTTGGACCTCTACACTGGCAAAAGAAAACGGCATCAATGACATTTGTAGCCGATTTAAAACCATTGCCGATACATCCCCGCCCTATTATCTGACCACGGCAAATAATAAGTCTTATTTTGCCTATCAATTACCGGTTGAATTGAATCAACAGCAATACAACATGATAGTGCTCAAAGATGCAAAAACCGTTGAAAGAGACTTCAAACGCTTTAAACGGTTAACTTATCTGCGACTGGCCGTTGTACTAGGTTTAGCCTTCATACTACTGATCAGTGCAGCCTATTGGGGCATGCACCCAATGATAACCCTTAAACAAGAACTACAAGCAATCACTAAGGGAAAAAAACAAACACTATCAAGTGATTACCCACAAGAATTAAAAGGCGTCACTCAAGCGTTAAATCAATTATTAGTCCAATCTAGCGAACAGCAAACTCGCTATCAAAATGCCATGAATGATTTAGCCCACAGTCTAAAAACCCGCTTAGCTGCGGTTCACGCCATTACTGACGACCAGCAGTTAAGTAAGGCTGATGCGAGCGAAAAAATCATGCAGCAAGTAGGACAAATGGATCAACTCGTAAAATATCAACTCAAAAGAGCCTTAGTGGGCCGACAAGGACTAATACAGGAGCAAACGCCCGTGTTACCCATGGTTGAGCAGTTATCACAAATGTTATTCAAGATTTATCATGAAAAGTCAGTGCAGTTTAGTAGTGATATTAATTCTGATATTAGCTTTCCAGTCAATAAAGGTGATTTGATGGAACTGTGCGGTAATTTAATGGAAAATGCCTTTAGATTGTGTATCAGTCAGGTCAAGGTTACAGCCTTTATTGATGACGATGGCTGCACTGTGTTAATCGTAGAAGATGATGGCCCTGGCGTTGAAGATGCACTCAAAACGCGCATCATTCAGCGTGGTGTGCGCGCTGACACCCAATCCCCCGGTCAAGGCATTGGACTTGCTGTGTGTCATGAAATTGTCAGCAGTTATCACGGCACCTTATCAATTACAGAAAGTCAGTTACAAGGGGCAAAATTCACTATTAAGATCCCCAATCAATGAGCATCACTTCGCTTGCGCGGTATAAAGTTGCTCAGCGCGATTGAACATTATCCATGAGGTGGCAATATATTTATCATCACTGATAGGGATATTGCCCCTATGGGTGTGGGTAAAGCCTGCGGGGGCAATCACCATAGTACCTTTTGTAGGCTTAATGGCTTTATTTTGATAATAAAACTCAGTTTCACCGCCTTGCTCAACATCATTAAGGTAATACATATAAAGTAATACTCTATGCAAGGCTTCATGGGAACCAGACTGCGGAAAGTGTTCTGAATGCCAATGAGGGTAACCACCTAAACTTTGCTGATATTTTTGCACATTAACCGTACCACTGCGGTATAAATATTGCGTTATCGCTTTGGCTTTATTCGCCCCTAGGTCAGAAAAATTATCAGGATTTAGCGTAACAGCTTCACCTTTATCATTGGCGATGGTGACAGATACCGCGCCCATGAGTGCCATAGGGTACTGGCTGAAGTAGTTTGCCGCATGGGTTAATGTTAACTGTAATAACTCATTTTTAAGCTGGGTTAAGTTATTGTGCAAGTCTAAGGTTAAATCTAAACTGCGTTTTTTATCCCTATCGACACCCTGTCCTGTCTTTCCTTCAGTCACTCCAGAGTGATTATCAAAAGCATTTCGTAACCTGTCGCACAAATCATCACTAATAGCATTGGGTATAACGTCAATAAAATCCATAATCTATAGGCACTTTTTAATATTGTAATGATATCATGCTGCCACGGAATGTTTTGCACTGCAAAGTGCATCCACATAACCGCTATAAATAAAACAATAAATCAGGTGATACTCTTTTAATCTATGAACAAAAACATAAAAATTTCAATTAATCAGCTTCAGGTAGGTCATTTCATTCGACTACCTATTTCATGGAAAGATCACCCATTTTTATTTAGTAATTTCAAACTAAAATCCCAGTCACAAATTGAATTACTTAAAAGCCTCAATATTAACGATATTTATTATGACGCCGAGCGCAGTGATTTAGGGTTAATTGACTTAAAACCCTCAGCGAATAAAAACGCTAGTACAGTGGTTGATCCTGAGGAACTAAAACAGATTAAAGCTAAAATGGAATCTTACAAACAGATTCAAATCGATGCCCAAAAAAAGTTACGCCGCAATTTGAAAAAAACCGAACAGCAATTTGAACGTTCTATCGCCATGATGCGCTCAAGCGTATCAAAGCTTGGCAGTCGCCCTTTAAATTCGGTCAGTGATGCAAAAGAAATGATCACAGACATGACCAATATGCTATTGAGTTCTGATGATTTGGTGCTGCATTTAATGACTGATGCAAAGCCCAATGATGTCATTTTCCATCATTCACTCAATGTGTCGACAATGTGTATGATGCTGGCTAAAAACTTAAACTGGCCTCGTGATGAAATTGAACTTATAGGCCTTGGTGCGTTATTTCATGATCTGGGGAAACTAAAAATCCCCAGTAATATTTTGAGCAAACAATTGCCGCTAACGACGCCGGAAAAGAACTTATTAAAACAGCATTCTTTGATGAGCCTCAACTTTTTAAAATTAGCTGACAGCTTTCCTGAACAGGCTAAACCCATGATTACTAATCATCATGAGTACCTTGACGGCTCTGGCTACCCCAAAGGCCTAAAAGGCGATCAGTTAGACAAATACTCGCAACTAATAAGTGTTATTAATGAGTACGATAACTTGTGTAACGGTACTAAGTTATCAAAACCTAAAACCCCTTATGCTTCTTTGGGGCTACTTTACAAAAATTATAAAAGTAAACTTAACCCTGAGTACGTTGGTAAGCTCATCAAAACTATCGGTGTTTATCCACCGGGCAGCCTCATCGAGCTTTCAAGTGGTCAATTTGGCATGGTAATGTCAGTAAATTTAAACAAGATATTATTTCCGCAAATTATGCTCTACGACCCTATCGTACCAAAAGAGCAAGCACCAATTATTGATTTAGAAAAAGAAGACATCAGCATTGTGCGCTGTTTGCCAGCTTCTGCATTACCCGAAAAAATCTTCAAGTACCTAAGCCCAAGAGAAAACATAAGTTATGCCATTGGCAATGCATAATCGAATAGCTAAGTTTGCGTTTTAACATCAGCATCGACCCAACAAAAAAAGCCATTAACGGTTGCGTTAATGGCTTTAAAGTCATCAGCTTTATAAAAGCGCTATAGCCAGCCTTTACGTTTAAAGAAGAAATACGTACCTGCGGCGCTCGCGAGCATCATTCCTATGGCCATGGGATAACCAAAACGCCAATCTAGTTCAGGCATATTGGTAAAGTTCATTCCATAACTACTGGCAATAACCGTTGGCGGTAAAAACACTACTGCTGCAACCGAAAATATTTTAATAATTTTAGTCTGTTGTATACCACTAAAGCCCATCGCCGCATCCAGCAAAAAGTTTAACTTATCAAAAATAAATTGGCTGTGGGGCATCAATGACTCAATATCAGACAGCATTTCACGCAAATCTTTAATATTTTCTTCAGATAAATGTTCGCGATAATAACGTTGGATATAACGTAAAGACCGCTGAGTATCGAGCAAACTTAAGCGAATTTTACCATTTGAATCTTCTTGTAAGGTAATGAGTTTAAACACATCATCTAATTCTTGGTCTTCGAACACTTGCTCGCCGACACTTTCAAGCACTGAATATACATCTTCAATTAAATCAGACAGGTAATCGACTTTAAGGGTGAAAAGTTCCAGCATTAACCCCTGAGGAGAGCTGACATCTAAGCGACCTAAGCGTAAGTAGTTACGCAGCAAGCGAATTAAACCGATATCCTCTTCACGTATCGTCAGCAAAAAATCCTTACGTAAATTGAAAGAAACGTTAATGCCTCTAACGTCTGATCCTACACGTTGGGGGAATAATGAATTGATGTGTAAGCCATCTTTACTTTGGAAAAAACGAGCTGATGCTTCAATCTCATTGATGTCTTCTTCTTCGGGTACTTCTTCTACCGAAAACCGACTTAGCCATTCCCTTTCATCATCATTGGGTTTAAACATATCTAACCACAATGTTCGATCGGGAATACTGTCTCGAACATTTAATTCGTGAACAGTTAACTTGCGATTTTCATAAACATAGGCAGTAATCATGTATCCCCCAATGTGGTCGATTTCTCGTCCACTGACAATAGGTTAAGTTTGCTGGCTAGTGTACTAAAAAGAACACACATTGCCATGATAAAAATGTAAAAATAGCCAAATCCCCTAAATAATGTGCTGAAATCGTTAAATCTTTAAATTAAGTGCAAAAAAAAGTGCCCATTTGGACACTTTAATTGTAAATCGTTGCTTTATTCACCTTTTAGGCGACGGTCTAATTGATCTTTTAAATTTGCAGGCACACCTTTAATCAAAATCGTGTCCGAAATAGGATCATAGATAACTCGCTCACCTAAATGGCCGCCATCAAAACTTAATGTTACCCCGCCACCGGTACCTGAAAACTTCTTCAAGGTACGTAAACTGGCCTTATCTGCTGGAAACTCTTCATCAAGTTCATAAGATCCACCGCAGGCAAAGTCATAAAACGAATCCATACCAGAGTCGGCAAGTTCATCCGCTAAATCTTTGACTTCAATATCAGCGCCTTCATCAGCTCTTTCTGAACAATACTCGAATACCTTGTCGCGGCACTGTTGACGTTCATCTTTGGTTAATTCGCTGCTAGCTACGAAATCTTCAACTGCATGCATAAGGGTTTTATTTTGCGCTTTCGTATTTACCCCTTCAACACAGCCCATAAAATCAAGGAAGAAGTCTGCCACTTTTCGGCCCGCGCGGCCTCTGACAAATGAAATATATTTACGTGAAGCTTTGTCTGCTTGCCATTCGGTTAAATCAATTCTGGCGGCAAGTTGGACATTAGTTAAATCAAGATGATTATTTTGCGACAACTCCATATCATCAAGTACCGTCATTGAAGGCTTGGCATTAAGCAAGGCGACAAACAAATAATCGCTAGTCATGTTGGTATAGCAAGACATTAATAAAAAACCGCCTTGGCTAAAATCATATTTAGCGAGTTCTTCTTGTAAAAGCTTACTGGCAGCACTGCTAAACTCAACAAAGCCTAATTCACCACTGCGGTATTCACTTAATGCATCAGAAAAAGCGGGGTTTGCTTCGCCATCTTCGCCGTGGGTTCCAAAAAAGCCAAAACCTTTACCCGTTTTACCTGTATAGGTTTGGTGTAATTCTTCTAACATCGCTTCTACGGCGCTGCTATTTAATAGTGGCTGAGGTCTTAAACGACAACTTAGTTGCCCCTGACTATCTTGAGAAATTTCATGGATAATTGCTTGTTCGATATTAATGCTCATAAGCCCTAACTGATCTTTGTGATGGAAGCGAAATAGCGGTAGATATCATAACAGACCGTGTTCAAAAATCTAAAAATAAAACCGTCAAATTACGTCAAATGCATCTCCTGAGATCCAAGGGTTAAACTGATGTTCTGTCCGCTTTAGAAAACACCAGCTATAAACCCCATAATCACTAACACCCAGCAACAGAAACTTGCAGCGTATCAGCTTTAAATCCGATATAATCACGTGCTAATTCATTACTTTTTGAACGATTTCGAATATGGCTATCCAATCTAAATACACCAACACCCAAGTTGAAGCATTAATTTCTGAGCTATTAGCAGTGCTGAATAAGCATCAAGCGCCTACAGATTTAAGCTTGATGGTGCTAGGTAACTGCGTTTCTCACTTATTGGAAAACAAGGTACCCAGTGAATCTCGTCAAGCAGTAGCAGAGCAATTCGCTAAAGCCTTGGCTCAATCTGTAAAAACCAGTTAAGTATCATTAAAAGGCATTTAAATTAATCAATTATCCTGTTATTTTTGATTAATACGAATTAGGAAAACGATACCGCATGGTTGAGCGCAAAAAACAAATGACCCGTGACAAAGTGTCACGTCTTGTTAACTGGGGCCACTGGTTTGCCTTCTTTAATGGCTTGTTAGCCATTATTGTGGGAACGCGATACCTCAGTAGTGTGGGTTACCCTGAAACCCTCATAGGTTGGGGTTACTTAGCCATTAGCAGTATTGGTCATTTTAGCTTTTTGGCTTTTATTGTTTACGTCGTTTTTCTTTTTCCTGCCACATTATTACTACCTTATTCAAAAATCCTACGGGGTTATGCTGCCTTAATCGCAACCCTCGGCTTATGTATTTTACTTTATGACACCGTAATATTTGATGATTATGGTATTCACTTAAGTCCATTCGCTTTTGACTTAGCCTGGTCAGATCTCAATGCCCTATTAGGTAACACCTCTTATATTGCTACTCCTATCGGCATTATTTTAATTGAGCTCACAGCCGCGAATTTTCTGTGGAAACGAATTGAAAAAATAGAGAAAAAGCAGTTAGGTAATAAAGTCATAGCCTTTATCGGTATTTGTTTTGTCAGTAGTCATGTTATCCATATTTGGGCAGATGCTAATGATGTCACTCAAATTACCCGTTTTGATGACACCATGCCATTGTCTTATCCGGCAACGGCACGTTCATTTATGGAAAGTCATGGTATTGAAGGCACCACTGCGCCAGATAAGACCTATCAAACAAAATCAAAACAACTGAATTACCCAATAGCTGCGCTGCAATGCAAAGCACAAAAACAACAAAATATCCTAATCGTCTCGGTTGACGGTTTAAGAGCTGATATGGTGAACTCGGCAACAATGCCGTTTTTCAGCCAGTATCAGCTGCAAAATAAGCAATTCACTGAACACTTTAGTGGTGGCAACCAATTTAATACCGGTATGTTTGCCTTACTTTATGGCTTACAAGGGAGCTATAGTGATAAAAAAGCGTTCGAGCATACTGCGCCAGTATTAACCCAAGTATTGTCAGAACAAGGCTATCATCAAGCGGTATTTATGCCCCAAGACAATGCCGACGAATTAGCCAACCATGCCATTTTTGACGGTATGGATATGCACCTAAGCCATAGCGATATTGGCAGCGCGCAAACCGACATCAAAAATACTGAGCTATTTATTCAATGGCAAGCTCAGCAAGCCTCACCGTGGTTTTCATTGGTAAACTTATCTGCCACTAAGCACTATGACACCCCAATTGGCTTTTTAGGCATTGAAACTGTTAAGCCCCATCTAAGCTTAAAACCTGCTGAAAAAGTGCTATATAACCAATACAGGCAGTCGCTATTCTTTATCGATCAGCAAATACAACAACTGCTTACTAACCTTGATGATCAAACCTTAGTCATTGTCACCGGTACCCATGGGCAAATTTTCAGTAGTAATCCTCGTGAAGTTAATCAGGATCTTTCACCTGCTAATGTCAAAGTGCCCTTTGTCATGCATTGGCCTAAAACAACCTCTGATACCGTAAATTATCGTACTAGCCACTATGGCGTAGTACCGACAATCATGGGGCAAGCACTGCACTGTAATAACCCGATCACCGATTACAGCTCTGGATACAACCTATTACAACCCAGTGAGAAGAGCTGGGTCTATATCGGTGATAGCAGTACCTTTGCAATATACCAACAAGATGAGATTACGGTTCTAGGCAGACACGGAAAATATCGAATTTATGATATCGACTACAAAAAACGTCTTAAGCGAAAACTCAGTGCTCCTGAGCTAATTCAGGTCATGCGCGAAGGTCGAAGGCTTTACAATAAATAACCATTGAACCGTGGTTGATGCTATTTAACTCAATCTCGGTTTAGTCGTCAGAAAATATTGCCTGTTTTCCAGGCAAAAGATAACTAAAGATGTAAAAGCCACAAAGCAAATGCCTGTTTATTAATCATTTAAATTCAATTTTGCATTTTATTGTTGCGGCGCAAATACCTTCTAGGTAATCTAGCTAAAGAATGACGTTCGGGATATGGCCTAGTCCGGTAAGGCGCTTGTCTGGGGGACAAGAGATCACAGGTTCAAATCCTGTTATCCCGACCAATTCTTCTGCTTTAGCATTACCCCTTCTTTAAGTTTCTCGTTTGCCTAAATAACACATAAAATCAATACTCATTATTAAGCTCAGAGGCTTAAATTACCTTAATAACTTCATCTGTGCTTGCCATACAATGACAATATCACCACATAATCCCAAGCCTAGATTTAATCCTTAAATCTCACTTTCAGCGCTTTCAGCAAGCTTTGTCACCTAAAGAACTATTCTCTATTGAATATGTGATAGAGATTAGAAATTAGCATTAGCAAATCGGTTATATTGCGTCATCTTTCAACACCCTTGCTTAAGAAGTTCATTAAGCAATTGTCAGCTTTTCGGAGAATCCCTATGTGGTGGCGCGTACTATTAATCACCTTAGCGTACATGTTACTTGGCGCACACTTTTTGCGTTACGCTCAAATGCCATTAGCAATCACTTGTGCGGTTATGCCTTTACTACTCGCTTTTAAAAGCAACTTTTTAAACCGAGTAATCCAAATCGGCCTGGTATTAGGTACCATCGCGGTATGGGGCGTAAGCACTGTTCAATATATTGATCTACGAATAGACATGGAGCAACCTTGGCTGCGCCTTGCTGCGATTATGACTGGGGTAATGTTATTTAGTCTATTTGCCAGTTACTCGGTCAATGGCTTAGTAAAACAAGCTAGAAGCAAACAAAGCTTATTTAGATAAATGATTTTCAATAAATGCTAGCCATAAAAATACCGACACTTTGCCGGTATTTTTATGTCATCAGCTAAATCTTCAAGCTTATAGCCTTTAAGCTTAAGCGTTCAAAATTCAACTACTCAAAACCTTAAATATTCAGGTTTGGCTTTTAGCATTCGTATTAATTTTCGGTCTCAATTTTGATTTCGGCATTAACCAGTGACTAATTTGGCGTCTTCTTAGCCATAACAAGCACGCTATCACAGCAATATAAATACTCGGTTCAATAATCTCAGATTTGACCGACCAGTAAAAATGAAACGGCGCCAATATCGCTAACACATAAATCCAATTATGTAATGATTGCCAGCGCCTGCCCATATTGCGCCTTAATGCTTTAAAAGAGGTCACCGCAAGTAATAATGCAATAATAAAACCGCTAAATCCGACTAAAATGTAAGGCCGTTTAATGACTTCTTCAACTAAAAAGCCCCACGCAAACAGCAAATCTAAACTGATAAAGGCGCTAATATGTAGACAAGCATAGGCAAATACATATAAACCCACTAGCCGCCTTGTTTGCAATAACAAGCCTTGTTTAGTCAGCTTAGCCAGTGGTGAGATCATTAAGGTCACCACCAAAGCATTTATCGCGCCCATACCGGTAAAATGAATAATATATTGCACCGGATCGCCACCAGCATTATCGGTCAATACCAGCATAATTAAATAAACAACCGGTAAGATAAAACTAAGGTGTAAAAGCCCTTTTAACCACAATAAACCACCCGGGGTTAAGCGCATTAATAATACTTCCTCAAATCGAGATTGTTATATAAACCAGCCACAGACTCACCATAACCATTAAACATTTGTGTTGGAATTCGTTTGGCTGAAAACAAGCCTCCTTCACCAATACTGCGCTCAGAGGCCTGCGACCAACGAGGATGATCAACCTGCGGATTCACATTGGCATAAAAACCATATTCGCTTGGCGCTAATTGATTCCAACTGGTAGGTGGCTGTTTATCGGTAACGCGAATTTTAACGATGGACTTAATACTCTTAAAGCCATACTTCCAAGGTAAAACTAACCTCACTGGCGCACCATTTTGCGGCGGCAAGGTTTTACCATATAAGCCTACGGCAAGAAATGGCAATTCATTCATGGCTTCAGCAATGGTTACCCCTTCTACATAAGGGTAATGTATCCCGCCGCCCATTAAACGATTTCGCTGCCCTGGCATTTGGTCAGGGTCAAACAAGGTCTCAAAGGCCACATGAGTTGCCTTATTAGATACCCCTGCCATTTTCAATAACTCAGCCAGTGAAAACCCTACCCAAGGCACCACCATTGACCACGCCTCTACACATCTTAAGCGGTAAATACGTTCTTCAAGGGCGAACTTACTGGTTAAGTCGTTCAAATCTAAGGTTAACGGTTTATCCACTAAGCCTTCAATTTTAAGCTCCCAGGGATTAACTTGAAATGATTGCGCATTTTCAAACGGGTCTTGTTTATTAGTGCCAAATTCATAGAAATTATTGTGACGGGTAATTTTATCTTCTGGGGTTAATTTATCATTGATTTGAAAGCGGCTAGGCTTTGTATAATCAATACCTTGCACCGCAAACGCAGGTTTATCGTCGCTGCCAAATAAATCGAACAAACCCGCCTGCACTTGCCCCGGCAAGCTAGCCCCGAGCGAGCCTAGCCCCAAGGCTTTAACGATATTGCGTCGATCCCGAAACACCGTTTCTGGAGTGACTTGATTTTCTTTTAATGCCCATGATGGTGGGTTGGCAATGCCTTTGAAAAAACCTTTCTTTGACACCATAGGTCACCTCATTCAATTATTATCATTTGATATAAATAGTAGACAGTCTAATACGCGTTAAAATTTCAAAAAGTTTACTATTTTGATGTTTTGAGTTTAATAATTAAGCGCTTAAGTATTAATTAGTCCTTTTGAGCCTTGCAGTGTACTGCCCTGCATGAGAATCTTAAGCATCATTTTTTGCAGGTTTTTTGCATGACATTTCCTACAAGTTTAACTATCCCCGAAATTATCGTTTTAGCCGCCGTCGCTTTTTTATCTCTTCTAATTGGCGCACTACTTAATCAGCGATTAACCCGTCAGCGCTGGGAGCAACACAGACAACGCATTGCTGAAGAAATGAGCCAATTAACTGCTGAATTTGAAATTAAACAGCAATCACTTACAGAGCAAATTGATGACAAACAAGATGCGCTAATGCTCACTCAAAATAAGCTCGAGTCATTGATTGGTCAATTAGCTAAAATGGAAGCCTTTGCCGAAAGAGTGCCATTACTAGAACAACAGTTAAACGATGGCCAGCGTAAATTCATGGAAACCCAGCTAGCACTGTCTAAATCTAATGCGATTCAACAAAGCATTCAAGCGCAGGCTAATATCGAAAAAACCGCTTTAAATGACAAAATCGCCTTACTAGAATCAGCCGAAGAAAGACTAAAACTGCAATTTGAAAATCTGGCGAATCGTATTTTCGAGGAGAAGTCAGAAAACTTTAAAAAGCAAAATGTCAGCCAAATGGATGGCGTGCTTGGGCCATTAAAACAGCAGCTAGAAGGCTTTAGACAACAAGTTAGAGAATCCTATAGCCAGGAGCAAACTGAACGCAGCGCCCTTAAACATCAACTTGATGCACTCAAAGAACTTAATTTGCGAATGAGTCAAGATGCAGTCAATCTTACTAAGGCGCTCAAAGGCGATAACAAGCAGCAAGGTAATTGGGGTGAAGTCATCCTTGAGCGGGTCCTACAAGAAAGTGGTCTACGTGAAGGCCATGAATACCATACTCAGCAAGATTTAAAAGACGATCAAGGTAAGCGCTTTAAACCTGATGTCATCGTTCACCTTCCTGAACAAAAAGATGTGGTGATTGATGCCAAAATGTCATTAATTGCCTACGAGCGCTTCTTTAATAGTGAAGACGAGCTAGTACAGCAACAAGCGATAAAAGAGCTGGCTTTATCTATTCGTCAACACATTAAAGGCCTAAGCCATAAGGACTATCACAAGCTACACGGCCTAAAAAGTCTCGACTATGTATTAATGTTTATTCCAATAGAACCTGCATTTTTACTGGCTCTGGAGTCAGATCCTAGCTTAGTGAACTTCGCCCTCGATCATAATATTATGTTAGTCAGTCCAACCAACTTATTAGTAGCACTGCGCACCATTAACAATATTTGGCGCTATGAGTACCAAAACCAAAATGCCCAAAGTATCGCAGCCCAAGCAGGTAAAATTTACGATAAATTATGCAGCTATGTTGACGACATGGATAAACTTGGCCGCGCTTTAGACACTGCCGATAAAGCCTACCAGCAAGCAATGAATAAACTGTCCCAAGGTAAAGGTAATTTAATAAGGCAAGCCCATGTTATGCAAAAGTTGGGCGTTGAAACCAGTAAAAACCTTGATCCTCAATTAATAAATAAAGCCTTAGATGACTCTAAAGAGTCATAAGCGGTTTTAATTCAGTTTTTATGAGCAATTTTTATGAGCAATTTTTATGAGCAATTTTTATGAGCAATTATAGCTAATTGCACTATTCTTTGGCTTGAGGTGGCAACACCTTAAGCAAAAATAGACACTTGGCTAATATTGATAATGCAGCTTAATAGATACTATTTATTAATTAGATTCAAACAGTTTGGTTCGCAAAAGATGTCATACTGAGGCGGAGATTCTCATTATTATGCGCAACATATTGGTTAGTTTTGTATTTTTTCAAGGGTTATTGTGGCTGTCAGCTAGCGTTAATCTCGCCCATGCTGAAGAATCAAGTTTAAGCCCCCAGCAACAATTGTATCTTGATGCCCGCAAAGCGCTAGATAAACAACAGCTCAACCAATACCAAAAGCTACGTAAGCAGTTGGGTGATTACCCATTAACTGTCTACCTTGATTACCATGAGCAAGTAGCCGACATTATAAAAATGAGTGGAACTCAGGCCCATAAAGCCATCGAGCAGTTTAATACCACTCCGCTTTATAACGGCTTACGTTATCGCTATTTGAAAAATGCTGGCGAGAAAAAGCAGTGGCAAAACTTTTTAGCCATCTCACCTAACGCCCCTAATGATGTCACCTTGCAGTGTTACTATTACCGCGCTCAATTATCTCAAGGCAATAACAACATCGCTTATGACGGCGCTGAAAAACTGTGGCTTTATGGTCGCTCACGCCCCAAGGCTTGTGATGTGTTATTTAGTCAATGGACCAAGGCCGGTAAAAGAACCCAAGCATTAATTTGGTCAAGAATGTTACTTAGTTTTAATGAAAACCAATATGGCTTAACCCAATACCTATCCAGAAAAATCACCAAAAATAAAGCTGAGGCCGATTTACTAATTTCAGTTTATCGCGATCCCAACAGCCTACGTAATACCAAAAAGTTTTCTTCTAAAACGCCCATTGTGGCGGATATTGTTAATGTTGGGCTCAGAAAACTTGCCAGAAAAGACTTAAAACAAGCGGTAAAATTATATAAGAAATATGATAAAGCTAACCGTTTTAATGCCATCAAAGGCCAACAACTTAATCGTTATATTGTCCGCCGAGCATTAATCAGAAAAGAAGCTGATTTACTGGAACACATTGATGCAAGCTTACCGATTTTAGACTCTGATGACTTATTTCAAATTCGTTTGCGCTGGGCAATCGCAGCGCAAGATACAAAAGCAATCAAACACTATCTAACCTTACTCAGTGATGATGTCATTGATGACTCTCGCTGGCAGTATTGGAGCGCACGCATAAATAAAACCACAGATAAAACCCAAGCAGACAAGATAACGAAGCAACTTAGCCAAGCACGTAATTTTTATGGTTTTTACGCCGCCCAATCCATAAAGGCCCCGCTGGCGTTAAATAATGACAAGTTACAGTCATCGCCACTGCTTGCCAAAAAACTTCATGATGACCCAGGGCTTGCCAGAATTATCGAATTGATTGCCATCGATAAAACCCGCGATGCTCGCAGTGAATGGGTTCATTTGCTGCGCCGCCATGATACCGCGATGAAGGCTGAATATGGCCTACTCGCCCTTAAAAATGGCTGGTTTGATTATAGCGTCGAAGCCAGCATACAAGCCAGACAATGGAATAGTTTGCAATTGCGCTTTCCTAACGCCGCCCAAAACGAATTTGAACAAGCCAGTAAAAAATATCAGGTTGAGATAGATGAAATACGCGCAATCGCCCGCCGCGAAAGTGCGTTTTACCCTTATGCCACCTCGGGTGTGGGTGCGCGCGGATTAATGCAACTCATGCCCGCAACAGCAAAAGAAACCGCCCGAAAAAATAAGCTCAAATTTAACAATAAAAATGACCTATATAAGGTAAATTATAATGTTCAACTTGGTAGCGCTTATTACGGCCAATTGCTCAAACAGTTTGATCAAAATCGCGTGCTCGCCACAGCAGCCTATAATGCCGGCCCCCACAGGGTCACCCGTTGGTTAAAAGAGTCTGACGGAAAACTGGATGTCATGAGCTTTATCGAAACCATTCCCTTTAAGGAAACCCGGGAATATGTGCAAGCCGTACTGAGCTATAGAATGATCTATCAGCAACAAGAGGGTCGCGATGCCCCTATGTTCAGCGAAGCCGAACGCAAGTTTGCTTACTGATAGATTTGACGGCGGCAATGTGTTTATTGGTCACTTTGTCATTAACCAATAGCCATTAGCCTTAGCTTAATAGCTTAGCCACTTTAACGCCGCTTAAGACTTACTAAGGCTGTCGTGAGTAGTGTTCGAAACCGATAACTCACTGCCACGATAGTTAAACTCATCACAGAGTTTAGCTATCATTTTTTATCACTGAATATCTTCCTTTATTATCTTTGGCAGGTTAACGTAAGCCATTCGATGTATTTGTTAGCAAAATAGCTTAATTAGGCCCTTTTTGTTAACTAACGGAGTGTTTAGTGTCAGCAACAAAACTACAATCGCTGTTAAGCCAATTAGAAACGGTATTATTAGGTAAGCCTGAGCAAATCAAACTGGCGCTAGCCTGCATTCTCGCTAAAGGTCATTTACTGATTGAAGATTTACCTGGCATGGGTAAAACCAGTCTTTCTCAGGCCTTAGCCACCTCACTGGGCATGAGCTATCAACGTATTCAATTTACCAGTGACATGTTACCCGCTGATATTCTAGGGGTATCCATTTACCAGCAACAAAATCAAGTGTTTGAATTTCACCCAGGACCGATTTTTAATCAAATGTTATTAGCCGATGAAATCAATCGCGCCAGCCCTAAAACCCAAAGTGCCTTACTTGAAGCCATGGCAGAAAGACAAATCACCATTGATGGTGAAACACACACATTGCCACAGCCTTTTTTTGTTATCGCTACCCAAAACCCCATTGAGCAATCAGGGACGTTCCCGCTGCCTGAATCGCAACTTGACCGCTTTATGATGCGCATTTCTATTGGCTACCCAGATGAACATGCTGAGTTAGCCATGCTAAAAGGACTACATCAGCGCAGTGATGCCCCGCCGCTCACACAATGCTTAAGCCCAACCGAGCTAATGAGCTTGCAACAACAAGTACAAAAAGTCAGTGCCTCTGATGCTGTGCTTAAGTATTTGATCAATCTTGCCCAATACTCTCGTCAGCAAATCGATGGCAATGGGCTATCGCCTCGGGCCAGTATTGCACTGCTAGACGCAGCTAAAGCCTGGGCGCTATTAAATCATCGTAATTATGTGGTACCAGAAGATATTCAGGCCGTATTTCATTGCGTAGCAGAGCACCGCATAAGAACCAATAGCCAACTGCAGGGGCAAGCGCTGTCAGATCAAATTCTCGCACGCGTTAACCCAATAAGCTAAGCAGAAATTAATTGCAGATGAATAATTCCAAGGCAACAAAAAAATGGTATTCACGCTTGATCCCCGCCGCGATTAAGCAGCGCTGGTCAAAGTGGCTAGATAAGCGAATACCGGCGAACAAACAAATTACCTTAAGCCATAAAAGTATTTTTATTTTACCCAGTGGCTTTGGCGTCGCTTGGTTTGTGCTGATAGTGGTGCTGTATTTATTTGGCACCAACTATCAAAACAATTTGGTGATCGGCTTAAGTTTATTGCTGGCCAGTGTGTTCCATAGTTGCATTATTTACAGCTATAAAAATCTTGCAGGTTTAACCTTAACAGCATTAACCCCGCCTGAGACTTATGCCAACCAAAACTTGGCCTTTCCGATTGTATTATCCAGTAAAATCAACAAAGACAACAGCCAAACCAGCCACCAGCAAATTTGCTTGAATCTACCTAATGAGCGCCATAGCCGCATTACCGATGTCGCTGAAGGCGTCGATACCAGCGTCAGCTGTACCGCGCAATCCAGAGGCCTAGTTAACCCCGGTAGAATTCGCGTCTCATCCAGTTTCCCACTGGGGTTATTTAACACTTGGTCCTATGTGGATTTAAATATCCAGCATATTATTTATGCCGCGCCGCTGGCCACCCATGTATCGTTAACCAGTTTAGATAATGACAATCAAACCGAATTTGAACACGGTAAATTACAACCAGGGGTTGATGACTATAAAGGCCTTAAAACCTTCGTTGAAGGTGAGTCACTTAAACAAGTGGCGTGGAAGCAATGGGCACAAGGGCGCGGAATGCTAACAAAAGAATTTGCCCAACCTGAAGGCAAACCGGTGTGGCTAAGTTTAGACGACACCCTCGGTGATAGTCTTGAACAAAAACTCAGTAAGCTGGCGTGGCAAGTCAACGCCTTATCTCAATCGCAGCAAGTTTTTGGCTTGGCATTAAACCAACAAATTATCGAACAAGACAGTGGCGAGTCACACAGAAAACAATGTCAGCAAATGATTGCGCTTTATGGTTCAGTAGCTAAGCCAGCAATTACAACAGAACCAAGAGTTACACCTGAGTCAACAATTACACCTGAGTCAACAAATACACCTGAGTCAACGTCAGCATTTACTGATAAACACCCAGTGGGGAACAGAAAATGACCCAAGGCTCAGAGGCGTTAAAACATCAGTTAAATGATCCATTTAATGAGAACATTGGTCGTAATACCCTCTTTTGGTTATTAATTACCAATGTATTGGTGCTATCTCCGTTATACCAGCATGCCACCTTATGGAGCATCGGCATTTGCGCCATTTGCTTTGTGTGGCGTGTGGGAATTTACCTTGGCAAGGTAGCGGCGCCTCCTAAAGTATTAGTCACAGGGCTAGCCATTGGCGCCGCTGTCACCTTGGCTTTAGTGTCACAGGAAATTGGTTTACTTAACGCATTAGTCAATTTGCTCCTGCTAGGCTATGCCCTTAAATACATCGAAATGCGCCAAGTGCGCGATGTTAAAGTCGTGGTCTTGGTGGGCTTTTTCTTAATAGGCTTTGCGTTATTAGATCGCCAATCCATACTCGACACTCTACAACTGAGCTTTGTCGCCATCATTAATACCTGTGTGCTGATCAGCATTTATCAGCATTCAAGTCGCAAGGTAAACTTTCGCTTCGGGGTGAAATTATTTGCCCAAAGCCTACCCTTAGCCATACTGCTTTTTGTGGTGTTTCCAAGGCTGCCACCATTGTGGTTAGCCCCCAGCATGAAAAATGCTACTACCGGCCTGTCAGATGAAATTGCATTAGGGGATATTAGTAAGTTAACCCGCTCGCCGAATTTGGCATTTAGAGTCGGTTTTGAAAATGAACTCAATAACACCGATAAGCAGCAACTCATTAGCAATGAGCAACTGTACTGGCGCACACTGGTCATGGAAAACTACGATGGTCAACGCTGGAGTCAGTCGCCTTATCGTAAAAATGAACAACGTAGCGCCTATGGCAATAAACCTAAGCGCGCTAAGCCCAATTCAGCAGGTCTTACTGCGCCATTAATTTATCAAGTGATCACCGAGCCGACCTATCAAAAATGGTTGTTTGGTTTAGATCAGGCTTTTAGTCAATCTGAGCACATTGTCGAGTTATCCGACTTTAGGCTATTCTCACTGCGCAACATTGATCAACGCTTAAGTTACCAAGTGAGCTCTTATCCAAGTAGCGATCTTGATGCCAAACTCGCGCCAGACATCAGCAAGATAAATTTGGCCATTCCTAATAATAGCAATCCACAAACTCGCCAGTTGGCAGCCCAATTTGCTAAGGATTACCCACAGCCAGCAGCCCGCATCAATGCCATGATGGGTTACTTTGCTGAGCAGGCTTTTTACTACACCTTAAGCCCGCCAAAGCTTGGCCAACAGCAAGTAGATGACTTTTTATTTACTAACCAAGCAGGCTTTTGCTCCCACTACGCTTCAGCGCTAGTATTTCTCGCCCGTTCAAGTGGCATACCTGCCAGAATGGTCACCGGTTACCAAGGCGGCGAATATAACCCCAAAGCCGGTTATTACAGCATCTATCAATACATGGCCCATGCATGGACTGAAGTTTGGCTTGAAGGCCAAGGCTGGGTAAGGTTTGACCCCACCGCCATGATTGCCCCAGAGCGAGTATTAGACGGCTTTGATGCCACGTTTACAGGCCAAGACAGTTACTTACAAGACAGCCTATTTACCAGTTTACAGGTCAAAAATATTCCGTGGTTAAACAATATTCGCCTGCAACTGGCGAGCATCGATTTTTACTGGAGTGTGTGGGTACTGGGTTTTGATGAGCAACGCCAGCAACAAGTATTAGCCAAACTCCTTGGCAATGTCAGCAGCAGTAAAGTGGCTATTATGATGATCATCTGCTTTATCATCATTGCCCTTATCATTGCCTATTTTGCTGGCGTGTTTAAACTGCAGCCCAAACAAGATCCTTGCATCAAACGCTATAACCTTATTTGCGCAAAGCTTGCGAATAAAGGATTTCAACGTGATGCGATGCCACCACAAGCTTATGCCCAGTTTATTCAGCAAGCATTTAGTGAGCAGCAACCACAACTGGTGGCTAATTTTGACAAAATGACTGAACACTTTATTGCGTTGCAATACCAACCATTGTCGGTGAAACAAGTTGTGTTTCATCAACGGTTGTTTAAGCGATATTTTAGGAAGGTAAAAAGGAATGTGTAGGTTAATCTCTTTATAGATTCAATTTTAAAGAGCTGAAGTGGCTGAAAATAATGATGTTTAAACTTCTGGTTTGTTACCTTGTGAGTGAGGTTTTAAATAGATCAAAGTCGTGGCGCTTCGCCCACACCAGAGCCAAGGGGGAAAGCGCTTGTCCCCCTTGACAAACCCTCAGCGCCCCAGACGAAAAATGCTGAAAAACGCATAATTTTCGATGGGGATTGATCCAGCTTTTAACTTCGTTTGTAGATGGCTTCGGCCATTGTCGAAAGAACCTAACGCTTCCGATGGGCCTTCCCTGGCCCAACGAAAGCTAGCTTGGCATCCATGCCAAGCTCACGGCCTTTTCTCGATGACCTCAATTCATATTGAACATGCCTGTCTTTAAACTTCGTTACTAATAAAGTTAAATCGAAGAGATGAAAATTCCGGTGTAGATGCGTTCAAGACCGTCGAAAACATGGCAAGTTTCACAGTGTGAAACGCTCTGAGCGAGAGGCATGGATGCCGAACTGGCCGTTTAACATGGATGTTATTTGTTTTCTTAGAGCCCACAGGGATGCTTATTTTGAAATCAAGAATCGGCGAGTCTTGGATGCATCTGCACATAAGGTCGCTCTTTCACATCCATGTGACCGCGACATTTGTATATCCTATACATCACCTTCGGCAGGCAATAAGTTAAATTGAAGCTATGTGTTTCCCATAACTTAACCAATGCGCTTAACGTAAATCACGTCGAGATCAGAGCCTTTTACCTTTTTCTTAGTCTAAATCCAGCCCAATAAGTTGTTAAGTCATCTCAGTAAAAATTGAAGGCTTTCTTAGTTCCTGCATATTTCATTCACTAAATGGTCAAATAAAAAACAATTGACATAATGTGTCTCAAAAGCTAACTTAGACATAATATGTCAAACAAGGAAGTGTAAATGGATATTTGGAATTTTTTTACCAGTTTTATAGTGCAAACTATTGGTTTTTTAACTAACGAAGTTGGTGTTGGTGAGGCCGTAGCAATAATATTGTTTACTCTAATTGGCCGCTTAGCTTTAATGCCTATTAACGTTTTAGCTATGGCGAATATGTATAGAAATAAAAAAGCGATATCTGCAATAAAACCAGAGTTAGAAGAAATAAAAACAATATATAAAGACAAACCAAATGAAATAGCTAAATGTACAATGGCACTATATAAGAAGCACAATATTAAAATTCTGGATAAAAACAGTGCAGTAAATATTGTTAGTCAGGGTGTTTTTGGTTTAGGCATGTTCCAAGCCCTCCAACAAATAGTGTTTAACAGTAAATTTGCTTGGATTGCTAACATTGCAAAACCTGATGTTGCACTCGCATTGCTTGTTGGCGTTATCACATACTTTTCTATGACAATGATGCCAGGTAGCGCGGAGCAGACCAGTACTTTATTATTTATAATCCCCTCTATTATTTGTGTTGTTACCTTAATAAGCTTTCCATCCGCTATCGGTTTATATTGGGCTACATCTAGCGTGACGAGTTTATTTCAATCCTTGGTGCTTACTAAATTCTTTCATCAACAAGACACATATAAAGCTATTTAATTTGAACAGATAAAAGGTCAGAATAAACATTATTCTGACCTTTTATCAACTAGCCATTCTCTAAATTTTGTGTCTCCAACATTCTCCATTAAGTACCCCTCAACAGCACAAAAACAAGCTAATCCCACCAACCAATTCTTATCGAATTTGGTTGCTTATTTAGCGCTTAAACCCTAGATGTGATAAAAGCCTTTCAAACCTAATAACAACCTCTTAGAATGGTTTTTATCATCATTTGTAGAGTCGATTAATGCTTAGATTAATTCAATCAAATCAGATGGAAGTTCTTTCTGAACAACTGTCTAAAATGTTAGCTATTCCATTGGATAACGCTAATCTACTCGCAAATGAACATATATTGGTACAAAGCCCGGGGATGTCGACTTGGCTGCGCCTAGAAGTGGCCAAATATAATGGTATTGCTGCAGCCCTTTCCTTTCCGCTGACAAAAATATAAAGCCACCCATTACTCTAAATTTATAACATAACGCCTTCGTGAGTTGCCAACACCAAAATTCATTTACTGATGGTATTATTCCTGCCAAAGGACTGAATATTTCATCATTAATCACCAAAATTCACTCATAAACT
>NZ_JAUOQU010000047.1:0-24617 GCF_030547195.1 Shewanella sp. 6_MG-2023
CTCGGAAGAATCTCTAAAACGTTTGTTACATATTGCTATGAACACTCATCGTTACATTGAGTAATAATTTTGATTGCCACCTAAGTGACAATTTCGATTAACTCAACACCTGTGAGTGTCCACACAGATTACTTGATAAATTGTTAAAGAGCGGACTCGGTAACTAGCGTTAGACGCCTTGTTCCGTGTCAGTGGTTGCGCATTATAGGGAAATGATTTTATCCCGCAAGGGCTTTTATTAATTAATTTAAAAAAAAGCACTCAACCGAACAAATAACAAACAAACAGGGCGTTTAAAGTGATTTAAGTCACTTTAAACGCCCTATGGTTTATATTTACATTAACCACTCAACAGCGAACTGGCTTTCATGTGGTAAAAGTTTATCAATGATAGCTCGGTACTTTAATGGTACTGTTTCATGGGTCTTTACTGAGTCTTTAAGTAAGTTGAAAGGCTCAATCGAAGTTTTAAAACCATTTTTCCGGAAACAGAACTCATTTAAAACGGCAAGCAAGTAGGTAGCACTTGGTTTAATATCGCTATCTCGAAGTCGCTGTAAGGTTGTCGCTATCGTATTCGCTTTATCGATATCTAAACCTTTAACTCCTGACTTTAGCAATTTGGCTAAAAGCTTAACAAATTCTGCTCTGCTTCTATTGCTCTTTGAAAAGCTATGTAATGCCATAACATCCATTGCTTGTTGAGTATCCCCGACAAGTAATGCAAGCTCTGCCTCTTCTATATAAGCTTCGTCAATACTTTTAGATGTTAAAGAGTCTGCAGTGGTAACGATTTGTCCCACTACCGAATCAAAATCACCACTTTCCAAAGCTGCGGCAACATCTATCCATTGTTTGCGAATAAAGTGATAATTATTACCACCAGATGCTCCTACAATTAAACTGTTATCCAGTTTCAAGGGTACTATTTTCAAACCATGTTTTTTGGCAAGCTGAATTTCATTGGCGACTTCTTCAGAGCCCTCAAGTTTCAACTCTTTATTTCCGATAGCATGTTTAGAGGCTAACAACACAAACAGTTCGCTTTGCTCTATACCTTGCTCAATATTTTCAGCGTAATTATCTCCACCAAGTATTTTATCTGGTGCAAACCATACATCGTGGCCAGCAAGCTTAATACCTTCAACAATTTTATTTGCTGCATCATTATCTTTAGTGCTGTAACTAACAAATATTTTTTTCATCTGATTTTACTTCTTCTATTAATGATAATCTTGGTTAATTAAGCCACTCTAGCTTCACTTTTCTTAGCTTCAATTTGAGTTTTAATATTACTGTATGTTAAATCTGCAAGATTATCTTTTGAAATGTTAGATACACTTTCATCAGAGTTATAATTATCAACAACCACTTGTTGCTTTTGTACATAATTAACAAGTTGCTCTTGTGCCCGAGATAGTTGGTTAACTAATTCATCGTTTTTATCTTCTTTCGCAGTTTGAAGATCTATTTCAAACTGGGTATCTATCTCAGCTTCTTCCTGTTCTAGTAATGTTCGAACAAGCTCTAAAGAAGCTTCATCATCCACTTCTTCTATTACTTCGGCTTCATCTTCATTAGAGACCAATTCGCTGGATAGTGCATTTACACTTTCTTCTTTAAGAATGACTAAACTAATGTTCTTACCACTATTTAACGAAAGCGTAATTTCAGTATTTGATAGATCCTGTTTAAACAATTTACTTTCTACATTGGTGCGAATAACAGTACTGATGTCTGTATAGAAAAGAGATAAGCCAGTTTCCCCTTCTTCTATGAATTTATCTGCAATAAAATCATAATATGTATAAAAAACATTAACTTGTTCTTTTGTTAAAAAGATAAATTGAATAACTCTGACAGCACTAACTAAGTTTCCATGGCCATCAAAATGAACGCAAACTTCATTTTGTCTATTAATTTTCTTTGGCTTACCAGTTTGGATAATCGACCAATCCTGAAAAACAGCGCCTCCATCTCTATGAATAAGTTCACTTTCATCAAGTTTTAGTTTTTGTAATGCTATTTGTTGAATTTCATTATTTATTTTATTTTCTATCAAGGTGTGTACATCCGCGCTGGCAAACAAACGAGGGTTCTTATTCACAGGAACAGTTTCAAGCATACTAGTTCGATGATTTTTAATTGTGTTGATTAGCTTTTCAAAGTTTTCCATCATTACATTGATAAGCTGCAAGTTACCGGTATTCTCCAGCTGTTTTGCTTTTTGGCTTCTATTACGCCCAAACCAAGACAGTGTCATTAGTAATAAAAAGCCACTTATGCCCGCTAATGCAATTTGGATATGTTGTGCACTTTCACTAATATTCCCACTGTTTATTGTAAAAGTCCCAGCATCGTTTGGGGAAACCATACCTAGTATTGAGTTAACAGCAGAGTCAGTATGAGTAATTAACGTCGAAGGTTCGAGCATGGCATAACTGTAATAACTTATTAAGCCCATTAATATTGTAGGTATCGCAAAAAAGAATGCTGCAAACTTGGCAAACTTTCGTTTACTCGTGTGTTTTTTTATTTTTAATTCTGCCTGCTCTTTTTGCTTCGTTAGATTTTCTTCTGCGCTTCTTGCTGTATCAATTTGCTGTCGTAAAGCCATTTTTATACTGCGGATATTCGGGCGGAAAAAGAAGTCCCAAATAGTTCTTTGATCAGAACCCTGCTTTAGTTTTAAGCCTTGCCTCTGCTGTTCGACAGTACCGCCTTTTTCTAATCTAGGAAAGCCGCTATTTTCATTTGGCTTATCTATTTTTTCTTTATCTGAATTTTCTTTATCTGGATCAATGTTGTACCAATTAAAGCTATTTGTTATTTGTGGATAATCATCACTTGAACGATGCTGATACAGCCAGACATTAGTTTCGAAATTAGCTACTGCAAGGTCATCAAAATGTTCAGCAATAACTTTATCACTTGCATGTTTTTCTACTAGTTCCCCTGACTGAGTCCAAATTTGCAAAACATTTGATTGGTCTTTAATTAGCAACTGGCCATTCTCAAGTTCAATAAATCCATTGCTTACTGAAAAATTAAATTTAAATTTACAAATCGGCTTGCCATCTGATGACCAAATAACTGGATTACCTTTCATTGGCCTTACTAGCCAATTACCAGATTTTAATTGACCATAGAATCGAATCTCTTCTTTAAGGCCTTTTAATTCAACGCGTAGATCACCTTTAAGCGACCAAAGCTGAGTATCATTACCAACATTTATAATTAATGTGTGCTCAATCCCTTTAAGAAATTTAATATCGTCAACTGATTTAATATGCACATCTAATGTCGCAATACACTTGTAGGTTTTTAAATCCCAATATTTTACGGTGCCATCATCACTCACACTCAATAAGTTACCATTGACAAGTTCAAGTAAACCAGTGATGCGACCTTCGTGGCCGTTAAGTTGTTTAATTAAACGTCCATCTCTGCTTTGGGCAATGTATATAGTATGTGCATCATCTACGGTTAGAAAGTGGGATACATTCTTTTGGTTAACCAACGCCATTAAGCCAATGATGCTACCAATATGGCTATTGATTTCTTTCTTTGCATCTTCTTCTTGGCAAAACCAAGTTAAATTACCTTCGCTATCCCACTCTAAATGATAACGACCGAAAACTAATTTCACTTGTTTGTGTTTTTTTAATTCGTCTATTGTTCGGGTTTTATACTTTTGGATTTCTTGAGTCATTCTTCTTGTTCCCAATTGAATATATTCTTCTGTGTTATTTGTTTTGTATCATTTTTTTTGCTTTAAATCAGTACTTGATTCTGCATTTGACCAACTGACATGTTCAAACATTGCTTCTTTCGCTAAGTCTTGCAACATAACAGATTTCGCTTGAGACATTTGGCCAGTAAATAAGGACTGAGCTCGGCAATAAAGTTCGTATAAACTTTGATAGCCCTTGGCCGTTTCTTCATAACCACAAAGTTCATTCCATAAAGCAAATAAGCCACTTGTCATTAAACTGTATTGTAGAGTTAACATTAACCAGTTGTTTGATTCATTGAACAAATTTACTTTCAGCACTTGTTGACTAATCATTGATAATAAGAGCAGTGCTCCTAAAATAATTGATACTCTAAAACAGGTTTTTGCTGCCTGTGAAAATAACCTGCTGGCGTATAAAGGACGTTTATACAAAATGTCATTTAATGAGCTTGCGTTAAGCTGTAATTTAGAATTTAAAAACAGGCGCTGATCTTCTAACCAACCGACATTAATTTCATCCATAGTAGCGACTTCATTTTGGCGCCACCAATCCAGTTCAGCAACTGAAATAGCATGATTAAATAATGGATAAAAACTGCGAAAGCGTCTCGGAATAATTGAAGTTGCAGCCGGAGTTATATTAGAAAGATTTAAAAAGCCTCTGATCCTGATGCCTTCAGCGACTCCGCGAGCTAATTGATATTTCCATTTTAAGTTTCGTTTAGCTGCGAATGTTACAATTAGCGAACAAGCAACAATAGCCAATAATGTGACAGATATGATTGTTGAACCCGTAATTGAATTAACGAAATTACCCGTGATTTCATAACAAGCAAAACCAGGTATTGCGAATATAAAAAACCACTTAACGAGACTGCGATAACTCGTTTGAGCTTTAAGAGCGATGTTGTCGGCAGCTTCGAAGATTGGCTGAGACACAGATAAACCTGATTTATGTGGTGACTTATAGGTAAGTTCAGTTATTTCTGACAGTTTGTTAGCACTAAACTCATTAAAATACTTCAGCTCATTAACTAACGTATTGAATTCTTTTGAAATAAAGCAAGTCAACTCACTTTGCTGACCATTTTGTTCATAATGATAGGAATATAATTTACCAATGGGAGGTTCATAATTAATCAATACCTGATCATCTGCACTTAGGGTATCAATTATTACACTTTGATTTTCATTCTGAACGGAAGTGTTTTTTAAGCGTACTGTAGGCAAATGGTGCACAAGTCCGGCCGTCTGACCGTCAAACTCTGATATTGCTTGTAGTGCTGAGTGTTCCGTACCTGATGGCCATTGGATATCAAAGCCCAACTTGTATCGGACAATGTCAGCAGTACCGCCTGTGCCTTGTGCTTTTTTTCCATCCCACAATGCAACTAATACATTGCAATACTTTGCAATAAAAAGACCTTGATTAAGATATAAACTATTCCTAAGGCTACCATAGTTAACATCATTTACAGCCTGATGCATTTCGTCATCAGTTAAAGCATGTTTTACTTCTATCAGCTCGTTATAAGGCTGTCTTAACTCATTTACAAGAAAGTTGAATTGCTCAATCGATATTAAGCTATTATCAGACTCAAACTCGAAATCCTGTTTGAAATTTTCCAGCGGCATAGGTAAACAACCAATGACACGAATAGCATCATTACCTAGCTCAGTCTGTAGCTCTAAAGCTACTTCAATGGCGAGTAAGTCTGCGCCTTCCGCCAGTCCGGTTAAAATCCAGATTGGAGTAGTAATTTCATTTGAAGCGTTATGATGTGATGTTGGATTTAGATGATTAAACCAATGCAATATCACCGAGCGAACTTGTTCTTTTATATTTTTATTACAATCTATGGATTCATCCGCATGAAATATATCTCGATGCCCACTGAAGCCAATAATAAATGGTAAATTTGATAATAAATGGCGACGACTTAAAGCCATGCTAGTTCTCATATCCCTATTAAACATAGGAAGATGTTACACTTACACCATCAATATTTAAACCGCCCACTTCAAAAAATCAACAAATTACCCAAAAAAAACACAAAAGAAACACAAAAGAAACAAGGGCTTTTACAAGCTGGTTTAAGTGTTATTTTGTATAAATGATGCTACATCCGCAATGCTATCTACAACTACTGTCGCAAGCTCAATTCCTGCTTCATCGACAACTTTGCCGCTTCGTACCAATATAGCGGTATTAATACCAGCAGCTTTTGCAGCGCGAATATCGTCAGCTTTATCACCAACCATAATAGAGTTAGCCATATCAATTTTTAAAAATTCTGCAGCACTATTAAGCATACCGGGTTTAGGTTTGCGGCAATCACAATCTTGTTTGTAATCCCCAAGGCCTTTTTCTGGATGATGGGGGCAATAATAGATACCGTCCAACTCCACACCTTTATCAGCAAAGTTCCAATCCATCCATTCAGTTAAATGGTGAAAATCATCTTCACTATACATACCGCGAGCAATACCAGATTGGTTTGTCACCACCACGACCATGTAGCCCATTTTTTTAAATGCTAAGCATGCTTCAAACACACCTTCAATGTATTCAAAGTCATCAACCAAGTGCACATAGCCTTTATCGATATTGATAACGCCGTCACGGTCTAAAAAAATGGCTTTATTCACGGTACTACTCCTAAAATTTCAATTACAGTGATTATCCCACTACTTAGTTAAATATGCACATGTATTATAAAAGGAAGATTTTTTACATCGATACTTTATAATAACGCCAGTAAAGGTTACCCTTCCGTAGATATTTTGTGACAATTATAAGAAGTAATGAGTCAAATAACGCCAATAATTCATAAAACTCGCACCCAAGCTGTAGTAGAAGTTTTGAGAGAACAATTACTTTCTGGCTATATCAAAGCGGGTGAACCGCTTAGACAGTCAGCAATTGCTGCACAACTTAATGTCAGTCGTATTCCTGTTCGTGAGGCTTTAGTACAGTTAGAGGCTGAAGGGTTAGTCAAGTTTGAAGCCCATAAAGGTGCCACTGCGACAATGCTTTCTGTTGAGCAGGTCACAGAATTATTTGAGCTACGCGCTATGATAGAGAGTGATTTGCTTGCAAAAGCAATTCCTAATCTACAAGATGATGATTTTGAGCGGGCTGACAAGGTGCTAGCCAAACTCGAGTCAGCTTTTAAGCAAGAGGACTCAGTTGCAACTTGGAGCGAACTCAATATCCAGTTCCATACGTGCTTATATGAAGCCGCTAATCGACCTCATACTCTCGAAGTTGTCCATGGTTTAAATAATAACTGTGATCGCTATATCCGTTTACAGCTACTTTTAACCGGTGGAATACCAACGGCGGAACGAGAGCATCGCGAACTCTTCGAATTGTGCAAACGCAAAGATATCGGCAAAGCGACCAAATTATTACAACAACATATTTTACATGCAGCAGAAGCCATTAAGGCACTTGTGGTCCAGCATTTAAAGTAGGTTTAGTGGGGAGTAACAGTCCCTCTATTAAATGAAGACATTTTATTACCAGATTATTTTTTAATTTTTATTTGAGAGATCACCACATGCAGTATGCTCATATTACCGGCTGGGGAAAATGTGTCCCACCAGCAACTCTGACCAATGACGATTTAGCCACATTTATGGAAACGTCAGACGAGTGGATTAAAACTCGTACCGGGATCAGCGAAAGACGTATTAGCCACGTCAATACCTCAGAACTTGCAACCGTTGCAGCGCAAAATGCGTTATCAGCGGCAGGTATTGATGGCAGTGAGATTGACTTAATCATCTTAGCAACAGCAAGCCCTGACACTTTAATTCCAAACATTGCTTCAACGGTGCAAGCCAATATTGGTGCAACTTGCGGCGCGTTTGATATCAACGCGGCCTGTAGTGGCTTCTTATACGGTCTTGGTCTTGGTAGTTCAATGATCAAAAGTGGTCAAAATAAAAAAGTGTTGGTTATTGGTGCAGAGCGTTTGTCTTTTTACCTTGATTGGTCTCGCCGTGAAACCGCTGTATTATTTGGTGATGGCGCCGGCGCGGTGGTATTAGAAGTAAGCGACCAACCAGGCGGTGTTTTAGGTTACGAGTTAAATAATGACCCTGCTGCGCGTGATATTTTAGCCTCTGGTTTTGGTACCAAAATGGATCGCTTTGATTCATCTTCTTTAGACTTCTTCATTCATCTAAATGGCCAAGAAGTGTTTAAACGCGCGATTCATGGCATGGGCGGTCTAAGCACTAAAGTGCTTGAAAAGTGCAATATCAATAAAGAAGACGTTGATTTTGTTATTCCTCATCAAGCCAATGAACGTATTATTGATACCTTAATCGGCCGCATGAAAATTCCAAAAGAAAAAGCCTTTGTTAATATTGCAAAATATGGCAATACCTCGGCAGCCACTATCCCTATTGCGATTTGTGATGCTCTTGAACAAGGTAAGTTGAAAGCAGGTCAAACTGTTTTATCATGTGCCTTTGGCGCGGGTTTAACCTCAGCGGCTGCATTAGTTAAATGGGGTGAGCGTACTACACCGATTAACCCACCTACAGCCGAGCTTCCACCTTGTGAAGTCACTGCCTTAGAGCTTATCAAGCCAGCTGTTGATTTCTTCATGAACAAATCAAAGTAAACTCAGCTTGCTAAACCATTAAACCAGCCTTGTGCTGGTTTTTTTATATCTATTTACTGGATTTAAACTGATTTGATTAAGTTCAGGCTACTGCCTTTATATACTAATAAATTGCGCCGCCTTCATGGTTTTACTGTCGCCAATAGAGGCTATTTGTGCCACAAACAATTCGGCGCACGCTAGTGCATCTGTGAGGGCATCATGGCCATAATAAGTCGGCAGACCGTATCGTTTTCGACAAGCATCCAGTCGTAAACTACCTTCTTGCAGCACATCATGTTGGCGTAAAAGTCGTTGTTTTTCTATCGCTAAGGTATCAATAAAAGGCAATTTAATGCTTCTTTTATAGACTTTTTCTAAATGGCTTTGGATAAAACTAATGTCCATTGGTGCATGATGAGCTAATAAAATTGAGCCTTGAGTTTGTGCAAGCAACCAGGCCATGGCTTGTGTTAGTGATAACGCTTCTGTTAAATGATTATCGATAATCCCGTGCACAGCTGCGCTCTGTCCTACACTTCCATCGATTGTCACCATCACTTGCAGGGCTTTTGATAACGGAATGGCGCCATGCTCAATCGGCACGATACCAATACTGATTATTTGGTCGTTATGAGGATCTAACCCGGTCATTTCTAGATCTATTGCCATAATCGGTAGATCCGCAATCGTAGCACTAAGGCATGGCTTAACGCTCGACTGGTAAGCCGCAAGCTCGTCTTTTTGACCGAGAAGTTCTAACTGTAAGCGCGTTTTAAGCCATAACTCATTCACTAAGTTGTTTACTCCACACTATTAACATCACAAGCTAAATTAACATCACAGGCCAACCCACATAGAAATACCATTAATAACTTCGCATAAACTTCATTCTTAAGCCAGATTGCGCATCATGAACCACTTTAAAAGCATCCCTGAGTTGATGTCGCAATAACGATGACATTTGCTGCGGTTTTAAGTAATTGGTGACTTCTTGTTGTTGTGTATGCTGCTGACCTTGATTTGATAACCGCATATGCGCAATAAACTCTAAGGCATCCGCTAGATTAAGGGCATCTTTACGGTTAATGATATTGGCTTCCATCAATGCTCGGATCCGCTTAGGCGTATTCACTTCAGTAATACCTGCACTTAAAGCATACACTCTGGCGATATCGTTGATTAACGCTACGCCTTTATGTTTCAAATCCATACCTTTTACTTCACTGCCGTCACGCTCTAACACAAACTTTCTAAAAAAGCCTAGCGGCGGCGTTTCAACCAGTGAGTTACCCGCCATTCCAGCAAGAAAAATATCATTATCTTTGGTGTTGCTTAAGACGTGCTGTTGTAACTGATCAAATAAATTCTGCGGCCCATAAACGGAGCGCATATCAAAAAAGATACTGGCATGCATTAAGGCTTTAGGTTCGGGTGATAGTACCCATTTTTCAAAATGCTGTTGCCATTGGAACAGTGACAAGCGCCATTTGGGGTTTTGCGCCATAATATCCCCAGGGCAATATATATAGCCGCATTGGTCCAGCCCTTTACAAACCGCATGGGTTAAGGCGTCAAAATAGCCTTTTGCATGCTCATCAGGCTCATGGGCCAGCAAAATACCGTTATCTTGATCTGAACAGGCCGCTTGATCTTGCCTGCCTTGTGAGCCAAATGCTAACCAGCAAAAGGCCATTGGCGCTTCACCTAAAATTTGCTGATTTAAAATAATTAATCGCCGGGTTAATGCATCGGTAACCGAGGTTAATACCCTGCCCACTTCTTCTGCTCGGGCATCTGCACTGATTAGATTTTGTAGTAATACCGGAATTTGTTTACTGACATTAATCAGGCTATCAATATTGGTTTGCCGCTCTATTTCGCCGATTAATAGCAAGGGCTGTGAACTCTGGCCGCGTAAAATATCAGTACTGGTTAATATCCCCACCACATTTTCTTGTTCCATAATGGGTAAGTGATGAATGCCATGTTCACTCATCAACAGCATTGCTTCAAATACTAAGGCGTTAGCTTCAAGTTTGGTGGGATTGGGGGTCATCGCTTGATGAACCGGCAAATTGCCATCAAAGCCTTCAGCAAGCACTCGATTACGTAAATCTCGATCGGTAAGAATACCAATCAATTGCTGATTATCCATCACTAGCACTGATGACACTCTGGCTAAACGCATTTTTTTCGCCGCTTCACTGACACTGGCATTACAATTTATAATTAGAGGATCGGCAGACATTAAACTATTGATACGATTGGTTGTGGTTAAGTCTTTTGCTTTAAATCTAGCTTGATGACGCATTCTTCTGGCAAAGGCACGATTAAAAAAGCGATCGAAGCTGCGGCTTTCACTACGCAAAAAATCAAAGGTTTCGGGATCTAAGTGATACACCAAACTGTCTTCTAAAATCTGCACTTGGTTACTGACTTTTTCACCAGATAGCAAAGATGGAAAACCAAAGTAGTCTCCTTCGCCCAACCTATCTAATAACTCACCTTGATTGTCTCTTACTTCAAATGCGCCAGAGCGAACAATATAAAGTTGTGGATGACTGGCATCTAAGGGCACTACAGCCGATGCTTTACTGTAATAACCAATGGTGATTTGCTTGCAGCAGCGCGTTAAATTTGTCTCTGAAAGACTATCAAATGGTACTAACTCTTTAATAAATTGAACAATGGGTTGCAGTTCACTGGCATCTTTCATCGCGGGCCTCTTACTTACTGCCAAATCATTTTCTGTCTTATTAATTTAATATACGTAAATTATATTGAGGCTGATATTCGACCAATGGCCATAAGTGGCAATATTTAACTCACTAATATTAAACACTTGCTAACAGCATTTGTTCATAAAGAATTGAACACTGTCACCAATAAAAAAAGCGCCGAAGCGCTTTTTTATCCGAGAGTTAAATACTCACATTTTAAAATTCATATTGTATGAATCTTAATGGTCGTGCGCTTCACCTGAGCCTTTCGGGAATCGAATTGACTCAACCATAGCAACCACGTCAGCAGGTACCGCTGCAGTGACTTTGCTAACAGCAAATGCAACACCAAAGTTAATCATCATACCTAGCATACCAATACCTTCAGGCGAAATACCTAGGAACCAGTTTTCACTGCTATTGGCACTTGGGTTAACAAACTTAAAGTACACGATATAGCTTGCAGTAAATAGTAAACCTAAAACCATCCCTGAAATCGCACCTTCTTTGTTAACGGTTCTTGAAAAGATCCCCATAACAATGGCAGGAAACAATGACGAGGCAGCTAGACCAAATGCAATCGCAACAACCGCGGCCACAAAGCCTGGTGGGTTAATACCAAAGTAACCCGCCATGACAATACCTAGCGCCGCGGCAATTCGCGCAAATAAAAGCTCTTTCTTATCTGAGATATCTGGCATGAAGTTTTTCTTCAATAAATCATGGGATACCGAGGTAGAAATAACTAATAATAAACCCGCAGATGTAGACAGTGCCGCCGCAAGACCACCAGCAGCGACCAATGCTATGACCCATGCTGGCAGAGATGCAATTTCAGGCGTTGCTAATACCATGATATCGCGGTCAATTTTCATTTCATTGGTATCGCCTTTAGCATAATAGATATTGCCATCAGCATTTTTATCATCCCAAGTAATTAAGCCAGTTTTTTCCCAGTTTTTAATCCATTCAGGCGCTGTTTCATAAGCAACACCGGTTTTTTCTGGGCCATTAATGGTTTCAATCATATTTACACGAGAGAAAGCTGCCAATGCTGGAATTGTGGTATACATAATAGCAATAAATACTAATGCCCAACCTGCTGATACACGCGCATCTTTTACTCTAGGCACTGTAAAGAAACGCACGATGACATGGGGTAAACCAGCGGTACCAAACATCAAGGCACCAGTAATAAAGAACACATCAATCATGCTCTTTGAGCCTTCAGTATATTGAGAGAAGCCAAGTTCTGCCGACAAGCCATCAAGCTTATCTAACAGGTAAACTCCTGTTCCATTACCTGCTGCATCAACAAGTTCTGCACCAAAGCCAATTTGCGGTAACACATGACCTGTCATCATTACCGAGATGAAAATGGCTGGTACCATAAAGGCAAAAATAAGCACACAATACTGCGCAACCTGAGTGTAAGTAATCCCTTTCATACCGCCTAAAACAGCATAAAAGAACACCACTGCCATACCGATATAAACCCCAGTTTCAACTTCGACTTCTAAGAAACGGGAGAATACCACCCCAACACCACGCATTTGACCGGCGATGTAGGTGAAACAGATGAAAATCGCACACACGACTGCAACAGTTCGCGCAGCTTGTGAGTAATAGCGATCACCAATAAAGTCTGGCACAGTAAATTTACCGAACTTACGTAAGTATGGAGCCATGCAAAGCGCTAGCAGAACATAACCACCGGTCCAGCCCATTAAATAGACAGAACCATCATAACCAGTAAATGAAACAATACCGGCAAGTGATATAAATGATGCCGCGGACATCCAATCCGCCGCTGTTGCCATACCGTTCATAACTGGCGGCACGCCGCCACCAGCGACATAAAACTCTTTAGTTGAGCCAGCACGAGACCATATTGCGATACCGATGTACAGGGCAAACGTCAAGCCCACGATAATATAAGTTAAAGTTTGAACATCCATGATTTATTCCTCAGTCTTCGTGTACGTTATATTTTTTATCTAAAGCATTCGCTTTCGCTACATACACAAAAATCAGTGCAACAAACACATACATGGCACCTTGTTGTGCAAACCAGAATCCCAATTTAAAGCCCATGAAGTGGACTTCATTAAGAACATCGACCAGTAAAATACCGCAGCCAAATGATACTGCAGCCCAAATTGCCAGCAACCCCAATACTAAGCGTAAATTCTCACGCCAGTACCCACTTGCTGTATCTTGATTTTCGAAACTCATAGTGACTCCCCAGTGCTAATTATTTTTTAAGTCGATAGTTAATCTAACAACTCAAAATGTGACCACAATCACGACCTTAGTCTAAGATTTGGTTTGGCCAGTTATAGAAAAAACAAAATAATTACTTATTAACAACAACTTAACCTATGAAATGCTGAAGTTATGTCTACATCACCAATTAAGCTAATGTAGACCAAGGTCGAACTGAATTTAGTGATTGACTAAGATAAGCAGCAGGAAAGTATTGCCTCAAATGGGTATTGAGCTCACAAGCAGAATTCAGATTTTTCACATTACGGGGGCCACAATATCGTTTCCACTTGAGTTAAATGCTTGACGAGTATAAAATTTTTACATAACAGTTCGATCACATGGTATTCGATTGCAGTTTCCTATAATAAATAAAAAAAACCTCCTAATTGCACTCTGTTTTGGCCTATTAGGAATGGTAATTAATTGCTACCCCATTCCAATATTCGCCAATGTCCAATTAGTGCTAGGTAATACTTTTACCGTTATTTCAGCTGTGCTTTTAGGCCCTTGGTATGGTTTAGTCACCGCCATACTCAGCGCAAGTGGATTAATGCTCACTTGGGGTAGCCCCCATGTATATTTACTATTTTGTACCGAAGCAATATTCATTGGCATTGCTCGCAGAAAAGGCCTGTTTCCCTTATATAGCAGTGGTATTTATTGGTTAGCTCTTGGTATGCCATTAACCTATATATACATGGTGACACTTGCTGATTTTCCAGATAGCCACATGTTATTCGCCATTATCAAGCAAAGCATCAACGGTTTAATTTACGCTGGCTTGGCGTCACTGTTCATCTTGTTTATTCCTAATACGTGGCAGTTAAATGACACAAAAACCAACCAAAAACGTCGTAGTTTTAACGCTCAAGTCACCTACTTTATGACGTTAATGATCACCCTTTGCTTGTTATTATCAGCACTGACTTTTAATTATTTGTTTCTTGAAAAACAACAAGAGTTACTGAAGCGAAATTTAACTGACACCACCGAACATATTAGTACGGCAACCGAGCAATACCTTAATGAACATAAAATGGTCATTGATTATGCAGCAGATTTAATCAGCTTAACGACGTCATCCTACAGTGAATTACAACAAGTTTTAATCAAACTGCATCAGCATTATCCTAGTTTTATTACTATGCTGCTGGCAGACACTGATGCTCAAGTGATTGCCGCAAGCCCCAGCAGTATTATGCTCAATAAAACAGGGCAACCTCTGGATTTATCAATTTCAGATAGAGACTACTTTATTGAGTCTTTTTATAATCAGCGCTTGTTTGTTTCGCCTGTGTTTAAAGGCCGCGGCTTTGGTGACGAATCAATTATCGCCATCAGTGCCCCTTTTTATCACAATAATGATCAATCAAAGGTCAGTGGAATTATTGAAGGCTCGCTGGATTTAGCGTTCTTTTCTAAGATAGATAATCAAAATGGAACAGGGGATAAAGAGTTTATTATCATCGTTGATAACAATAACAACATCATTTATTCCACCCCTTCTCTAAACTTAAGCACTCACGTAGAATTTACCTATTCAAATGAAAAAGGAAATTACCGCACCAGTTTAAATGTGATCAATATTCACAACTTAACCGCCACATCACCTGAATACGTGTACATCAGTAATCGACTAAACAATGGTTGGAAGTTGTATGTATTACAGCCACTGTCTCCGTTAGTTAAAACCGCCGAAACACAAATGCTAGGCACCTACTTGATGCTATTCATCTCCATCATTTTGACCTTTTTAATCTCCTCCAGAGTGTGTCGTTTACTCACTAACTCATTAGAAATTGTGGCTAATCAATTCGGACAAATCAGTGGTACTGAATTAAAAGAACAAATTGATAATGAAAGTACATCAGAAGAAGTATATAACCTGTACAAGAGCCTCACCGCCAGTAAACGTGACTTACTTAAGCACCAACTGGAGCTAGAAGAAACTGTCGCGATTCGCACCGATGAGCTTGAAAAAGCCAATCAAAAGTTATTGGCATTAGTGGATAAAGATCCACTAACTGGGCTTTATAATCGCCGTTATGCAGAAGATAGATTTGATAGCTTGCTGGATTTTTGTCTGCGAGGTGAGCATGCCATTACCATTGCTATCCTTGACTTAGATTACTTTAAACAGGTCAATGATAGCTACGGTCATTTGGCTGGGGACGAATGCTTAAGAGTCGTATCTAAACTATTAAAACAGCAATTTAAACGCGATACCGATATCGTTTCTCGCTATGGTGGTGAAGAGTTTATTTTGATATTGCCTTTATCTAATGCCCTTAAAATTGAGCAGCATCTCAATCATTTTAGAGAACAGTTAGCCAAAGTAATAATTAACTCGCCAACGGATGAACAGCACTTTTCAGTCACCACCAGTATTGGCGCGATAACGGCTAACGCCAACTTTTCTAAAGACATTGATCACTGGATAAAAGTTGCAGATGACAACCTATACAAAGCAAAAGAGCAAGGGCGAAATAAAGTCATTATTGATGTGATTAATGATCCAAGTGACCCAGAGTAGCCCACTAACGTTTTATATCAAAACCATAATCGCTAAGCTAGTGACGAGTTTAGCTACCGCGATAATCACGGCTCAATAAACTGCTCCAATCTATCTAACATATACGGATAAAATGGATTCCATTTCTGTCTTAACATCTCTGCGGCGGGGATCCCAAACAATCCCCGCTCACCTTTAAAGATTGCCTGCCCTATCTGAATATGCTGACTTTGAGGCTGATAATGTGGTCCGTATAAGGGGTCATTTTCAGGAAAAGGCAAGGCAACATGCGATAATGAATACACCCCAGCTGGCCATTTCAGTGCTAAGTCTACTGTTGCTCCCTCTTCGCTCTCAACCAAGTTTTGCTCTTGCACGCCATACTCAGATTGCTGGCTATTTTCAATTAAACTTAAACGGTAGTTCATGGGCATGTTGAGCCAAAGTGGCCCCATTTCGTTTAACAAGTTTTTAGTGATCAATTGATGATTATTACGGTTACGATTGATATCAAATATCACTAAGCTATGCTTATCTGAGGGTAAATATTGATACAAATGCTCGACCACCGCGTTAGTAGAAACGGTATCATCTGCAATTGACTGGAAGGTTAAAATAGGAGGAATATTGGCTAATTGCTGCTGATCAAATTGTTTTATTAAATATTGATTTCTTTCAGCCAGTTGATAAACAACGTCACCGGCATTCACTGCAAATGAGATATATTTGAAAGGGTCGTATTCAACCTCAATGGTATTCCAAAACAGTTTTTCTTGATTAATTAAACGCCCTAACCTCGCTTGCCACTTTGCGCCTGCTGCAATGGGCGCTAACCCTATAGCTGGCGAAAGAAACATCATTGCTTGATAATCTGTAGGGTTATTAACAGCAATTGCTTCTAGTTGAAGGTTTAATGCCAGTGCTGCACCGGTAGAAAAGCCCACGACATATAACGGTTTACCGGCCAATTTTTGCTTCATGTGCTGAGTCGCTAATGCTACTGCGCTGGCTAAATCTGGCCAAGTGATATCTGCTAAGCCAGCAGGAATAGTGCCGTGCCCTGGTAAACGTAGTCCTAAAACATCGGCTGAAGCGCTAAAATGTCGCGCTAGGTTTGAAATCGCATAAGGGGAGTCTGACATACCATGGAGAAATAAAATGCCATAATTGGCATCGGGGTTTGACCACTCAAAAGAGCGATTCCAGTTTACATCCCAATGATTTGGATCTGATAAGCTATTGGCTTCGTAACGATTAATAGGTGAAGCCAGCTTAGGAGTATATTGTTGGTATATTTTGCGGTCTAACTCATTAAATAGCTTGTCTTCAAGAGCAAGATACTGGGAAAAGTCTGTTAAGCCAGACTGTTGATGATACTCACTTTTCAAGCGTGTTGTATGCCAAATCTCTAATTCAGAGCGAGCCGTTAAAAACCACACCACGGCGGCGATAAAAAGCAGTAGACTGGCAATAAAACCATAAATAGCAAAAAATAACAGATGTTTAGTCGAACCGATTACTATTGCTTTCATTCGCCAGTCCTATGGAATTAATTTTTGTCCGTATAGTTTTAATGATAGTCTAAAAAGAGTCTGAATTTACAAATAATAATATGCCATCAGGCCGAAAATATTGAGTAGCAAACCCATAATGAAATCAACTCAGCCAAGCATTCATACAAAGCCTGCTGTTATCACAAATAACGCGACTAAGCCAAACGCCGAGCTTAGCTCAAAAGCTATTTTATTAGGCTCTGAAAAAGCTGAAATCACATTCTATTTGCCAACGCCACCTAAAGTCTCCAAAGCATGGCATTGGCAAAATACAAATGCTATCGAGCAAATCATTAACGATAATGGCAATCATTGGCGAAAAATATTTACTATCATGGCCAAGATTGCTGTTACTGATAAAGCGCCAGATACATGGCGAGATTGCCGCAACCAATTATTTAATCCGCAAGCTACTGATGATTTAAAGCGGGTAGATTTTAGTCAATGTAACATTATCATTAATGCTACTAAGCTTAGTGTGAATAGCCATATTCATATCATTTGTGGCCAAGCTGCATTCGCTAATATAAGCGATCAATCGTTTATATCTGCGTTAACCGCCATAGATGAAAGCCAAAAAATAATGGCGCATGAGCAGATACTCATCACGCCATATTTAGATTACCGCCAGTTTCCCAATGTGTTAATTGAGCAGCTAAGCCGCTATTTAAGCTCACTTAAACAATCCTTGCTCTAAGCTAGTGGGAAGTTAAATTAGTCATAAATCGTCGGGATAGGTTGACGCTTATGTTGGGTGCGCTGGTAAATCGCAATAAGTTTATCTTCAACAAAGCTATCAACCTCTTTGCCTTCTAAGAAATCATCGATTTGATCATAGCTTAGCCCTAATGCCACCTCATCTTCTAATTGCGGTTTATCGTCTTCTAAATCTGCCGTTGGCGCTTTGGTCACTAATATATCTGGCGCTCCAAGGTAACTGGCTAATTGGCGAACTTGACGCTTATTAAGACCAAACAAGGGTGCTAAGTCACAGGCGCCGTCACCAAATTTAGTATAAAAACCGGTAATATTTTCTGCACTATGATCGGTGCCAATGACTAAGCCGCCAGTTAGGCCTGCAATATGATATTGAGCAATCATTCGCATACGGGCTTTGACGTTACCTTTAATGAAATCAACATTATCATTATTAGCGACTTGAATACCGGCATCCTCAAGTCCTGAAACCGTTGCGTTATGCACACCAATAACCCCATCAGCAATATTCACTGTTACCTGCTTTGAGGGTTGAATAAATTGACATGCAAGCTGAGCTTCATCTTCATCTTTTTGTACTTGATATGGTAAACGCACCGCAATGAATTGGTAAGCCTGCTGTGGATTGTCAGCATTTAAGCTGTCTACCGCTAACTGGCATAATCTGCCGGTTACAGATGAGTCAACGCCACCACTAATCCCTAATACCAAACAATGGCTGTGAGCCTCGACCAATTTGGTTTTAAGAAATGCTACGCGGCGCTCGACTTCATAAGCAGGTTCAATTGCCTTAAGTACTTTCATTTCTCTTAAGATTTGTCCCTTCACAATGCTCTCCAATGTATTTTTAAAACCAGAATTACTTAAAATGAGGTATGTTTCTGCATATTCAACATCCTACTGAATTTTTCAGCGTCTACCAAGTACTTGTTTATCTTGATGCAAACAAAAAGGGCAATCACCACTTGGTGATTGCCCTTGATTTAGTCACTGATTATATAAACGGAAAACCTGTCTGGTTATCTTTCCCAGTATGACTCTTCTAAACTATCTTCACGCTCAGGTAAACCACGAGATAATCTTGGGCTATGCTGGGCTAATACTTCATAAGCGACGCGGTTAGCATATTTACACACTTGCGAGAAAGATGAATAACACAGGCCATCACGCTGATGCTTACTTGAACCCGGTACATTGGTTTTATGGAAAGTATTAGCTGCTAAGTCATGCAGTAATGCTGATAACGCTCCATCTCCGGCACCGTTTGTATTGCGGATATAATCTGGTCCACCCATATAAGGCGAGATATGAGCATACACTTTAATCGGTGTAGTACAGTCTGATTTACGTTTAGGACGCGAGAATTCGTAACGGTTAAATTCAGGAATTGCGCCCGGTAATAATAAATGGGCTGTGGCTCTTTTTTCAGAGTCTTCAGTATAGCCTGCTGTATATAAACCTAACGGTCCTGCAGTACACAACACCATATCACACCACTCTAAGGCCGCTTCGCTGGCTAATAGCGGATCGCTGAACCCCGTTAAGGCCTCGCCTTCGTCTTCATTCATCGCCAAAATTGTTACATTATCGCAAATGAAATCTTGCCACCATTTAGGGTCTTCTTGAATTAAGAAGCGGGTACCTAAGGTCAATACCACTGGCACATCGGCTTCTTTAGCATATTCAATCGCTTTCATTGCCGCTTCAGTGATTAAATCACCTTCGCTGGCACGCATTAAATACGCAGTTAAAACTAGCGCTGAACTACCTTGAACCACGTCTTTATTAATATATTCTGGGGTTAGCTTATCCATTGCACCTTTGCTAATCGCAAAGGTACGTTCACCTTCAGCAGAGATCAAAGTAAAACAACGACCGATAGGGCCATCTACTGGCTGCAGGTAGTTTAAGTCCACTTTAGAGGAGGTATTACAAAGGTAGCGATAGGCATAACTACCGACCATGATATTCTGGCTCATAACGCCAAATAATACCGAACGGTCATCAGCTAAAATTGAGTAGTTATGAACGGTATTACCAATGGTGCCACCAGCAAATTCATCGCTGATCATCTCATTGTTTTTTAGTTCATTATAAAGTTCGTGAGCTTGCTGATCATCAATAAGAGTTGAGTTGCCTTTTGGAAGCCCGTAACGGCCTAGTAGCTCATCTTCGACTTTTGCTTCAATATCCACAAGAGTTTGGTCAATACCGCAAATATAGGTAGATACAGACTGCTCTTGCTGGGTTAACTGAGCCAATAATGGGTCTCGGTTGTTTACTGGGAAATAGTGCTTAGATTTGCGTTGACCAGGGAACTTCATCTTAAACTCTCTTGAGTAGGCATCCATGCAATAAGGATTATGGGTTATTCACAGCTTTTGAAAACAGTAACGCTTTAATAGAAACGTTCTTATTACCAAACGCTAATTTTAACACAAATACAATCAACACCAAGATAGATGTCAATCATTCTCAGTTTTTGTGACGATGATTTTATTTATGACATAAAAAAACCTGCAATGCAGGTTTTTTTTATAATTCAACAGTATAAAAATACTACTTTGTAGGTATTAACCTAACAACTGCTTTACTTGCGCGCTAACAGCGGCAACAGTTTGAGTACCATCATACTTAGTGTATTGAGTGTTACCAGCAGCTGCGACTTTACCATAGTATTCTACTAGCGGCTTAGTTTGCTCATGATAAATACCAAGACGCTTACGTACAGTTGATTCTTCATCATCTGGACGGATAGATAAGTCTTCACCAGTGACGTCATCTTTACCTTCAACTTTAGGTTGGTTGAAGATAATGTGATAAACACGGCCAGAGCCTGAGTGAACACGACGACCACTCATACGCTTAACGATTTCTTCGTCAGGCACATCAATTTCTATCACGTGATCGATTTCAATTCCATTAGCAACCATAGCGTCTGCTTGAGGAATAGTACGAGGGAAACCATCAAGTAAGAAACCCTTTGCACAATCATCTTGGGCAATACGTTCTTTAACTAAACCAATAATTAGGTCATCTGATACTAACTGGCCCGCATCCATCACTGATTTAGCTTCTAATCCTAACGGAGTGCCAGCTTTAATTGCTGCACGCAGCATATCACCAGTTGAGATTTGTGGGATACCGTACTGCTCCATAATGAACTGAGCTTGTGTACCTTTACCGGCACCAGGGGCACCCAATAGTATAATGCGCATCTCAAAAGTCCTCTATATTGCTTTCATATTTTTAGGCGGCGATTTTCGCACATTTAGACGGTCTTTAGAAGGTAAAACCTCAAGATTTAGACCAATATCTAATACGAAAATTTTCCGTGTTTAATACAGTAAACTGTATAAACGGCGGCGATACTGACTGGCTATGGCGTTGCCTTGCCCTAGTGCTGTCAATATTTCCATAAACACTTGTTTAACTTTTCCATCCGCAGCGGATAAATCTTTCTCTAAAATGGCAAATAAACACTCAAGTGCCTCTTCGCCACGATTAGCTTGATTCAATGCTTTGGCCAAATCGATAGTCAGTTCAATATTACCAGGCTGCTGTTGTAATGATTGTTGTAACTGACGAATTTCAGGGGTATCTGCAGCGTCTTCTGCTAGGGCTAACTTGGCTTTTAAGTTCTGATAGTAACTGTCTTGATCTGCAAGCCCTATCGTATCTAATAAGGTCTTAGCTTCAGCCAGTATGCCCAATTGTAAATAAACATCGATAAGCACTAAGGCCACTTCTGCTTGTTGCTGAGATTCAGCAAAGGCACTTTTCAGTAATGCTAAGGCTTGTTCAAGTTTTTCGTCGCTTGGCTTTTCAATGCCTGCTTCAACCAAAATCGCTTTTGCAGCATTAAAATCTGTTACCCATAACGCAGGAAGATGCTTATCAAGTAATTCATTCACTTGCGCTGCACTTTGCACCCCAGCGAAACCATCAACCGGCTGACCTTTACTCAGCACTAGGTGGGTAGGTAAGCTCTGAATTTGGAAGTAATTAGCAATTTCTAACTCAGCTTCACAATTCACTTTCGCAAGGATAAAGCGCCCAGCTTGCTCATTGGCAATCTGTTCCATCACTTGTAGCATTTGTACACTTTGCGGTTGCTGTTGTGCCCAAAAAGACATCACCACAAAGTTATCCATCGAAGCATCAACAATTTGCTGAATATTTTCTTTAGTTAAATTAATAATATGTTCCATATTGATTCCTTTTAACTATTTCGTGATAGCTAACAAAAAGCGGGCCTAAGCCCGCTTTATTGCAATACTAATGACTATTTTAAGCTCGCCACTAGCATTTGGTTGGTTAACTTAATGAATGCCGATGGATCCGCTAAGCTGCCCTTTTCTGAAAGCTGAGCTTGTTGTAATAACAAATCTGCCCAGTTAGCAAATGCTAGCTCATCTTGCTCGTCATTTAGACGCTCAACCAGCGGATGCTGTGGGTTAATTTCAAATGTCGGCTTAGACTCAGGTACAGGCTGACCTGCTGATTGCATAAGCTTAATCATTTGCGATGACATTTCACCTTCACCGGCAACCACACATGCAGGGGTATCCGTTAAGCGAGAAGTCACTTTAACATCTGATACTTTACCTTCTAGCGCTGTTTTAATACGTGATACTAATGATTCAGCTTCGCCAGCTAACTTTTCTTGAGCTTCTTTTTCAGCAGCATCTTCAAGTTCACCTAGCTCTAAATCACCACGCGTTACTGAGTGCAGTTTCTTGTCTTTAAATTCAGTTAAGTGGTTAATTAGCCATTCATCGATGCGCTCTGACATTAATAGAACTTCAATGTCTTTCTTGCGCAGTAGCTCTAAATGCGGGCTGTTAGCTGCCGCTTCATAGCTATCAGCCACGATATAGTAAATCTTATCTTGGCCTTCTTTCATGCGACTGATGTAATCATCTAATGACACATCTGTCACTGGTGAATTGTTATGGGTTGAAGCAAAACGCAGTAAACCAGAAATACGCTCACGGTTAGCGAAATCTTCAGCTGGGCCTTCTTTTAATACTTGACCAAATTCAGCCCAGAAAGCTTGATACTTTTCAGCATCGTTTTTAGCCATTTTTTCTAGCATGCCAAGAACGCGCTTAGTCACACCAGTACGCAATGCTTTAGTTACGCTGTTATCTTGTAAGATTTCACGCGATACGTTGAGTGGCAAATCATTTGAATCGATTAGGCCTTTAACGAAACGTAGGTAAGTTGGCATGAACTGTTCAGCATCATCCAGCACAAATACACGCTGTACAAAAAGTTTTAGACCATGCTTAACGTCGCGGTTAAACATATCCCAAGGGGCTTTAGTTGGGATATACAATAAGCTGGTATATTCTTGCTTACCTTCAACACGGTTGTGAGACCACGTTGCTGCATCAGCATAGTCGTGAGAAATATGCTTGTAGAACTCTTGATATTCTTCATCTGATATATCTGATTTGCTACGAGTCCAAAGCGCAGTGGCTTTGTTCATTGGCTTCCACTCGCCTTCAGTAGCAGGGATTTTCTCGCCATCTTCGCCATCTGTTTCTGGTAGGCCAGCTTCAAACATTTCTACTGGTACTGAGATATGATCAGAGTACTTAGTAATGATTGAGCGCAAACGAGTATCATCAGCGAATTCTTTTTCTTCATCACGTAAATGAAGGGTAATTTCAGTACCGCGGCTATTTTTAGTGATGGTATCAACGGTAAAGTCACCTTCACCTGCTGACTCCCACAGAACCGCTTGATCAACTGCTGCACCTGCTGCGCGGGTACGTACAGTGACTTTATCAGCAACGATAAAGGCAGAATAAAAACCTACACCAAATTGACCGATAAGCTGCGAATCTTTTGACTCTTCACCTGATAAGTTTTTAAAGAAGTCTGCAGTACCTGATTTTGCAATCGTACCTAAATGTTCAATCACACCATCACGTGTCATACCGATACCGTTATCTTCAATAGTAACAGTGCCTTTTTCTTGATCGGTACTAATACGAACACGCAGTTCAGTATCGCTTTCATATAATGCGTTATCAGTTAATGCTAAGTAACGTAGCTTATCTGCCGCATCCGCAGCATTTGAGACTAGTTCACGTAAGAAAATTTCTTTATTTGAATATAAAGAATGGATCATCAGATGTAGAAGCTGTTTTACTTCGGTTTGAAAGCCATGCGTTTCTTGTTGAGACATGAAAATTTCCCTTGTTTACGTTAATACATCAACCATGTTGTATCCAACACGGTATAAAAATCTTTGTTACCTAGGAAATGGGGCGCGATAAATAGAATTCAAGGGGAAATTATTTTATTGCTGAAAAAAAACCATGAACTGGCGAAATAACTGGCGATTAGCAATCGATTTGAGCTAATAACGGCTAATATTGGAAACAAAAAGCCCAGCTTACTCAGAGGGTGTAACAGATTCTGTGTAACTGCAATTTAGTTAATATGCTTCACAATTCTGTCTTCGAACTCAATAATAAA